>CADDZS010000028.1 GCA_902812485.1 archaeon | reverse complement strand
AGTGCAACACATCATACCGGGCGAGTACTATGTGGTCAGGATAACAGCAAGTGGAGTGAGCGCTTCTACATTAGTGAAGGCTGAGTAAGAAAGAAAGAAGGACAAAAAGAGAAGAGAATTACGCTTTCCAGTCTGGAGCAGATTCAACACTAGCTTGGAGACAGCGAAGGAGAAAAGGAAAAGAAGAACAGGAGAAGGAAGACAGACAAAGAGCCAAGGGGGGAAGGGGCAGAGCAGGCGGAGGTGAGCATGGGCACCTCCTCTCTCCTCTCCCTCTCCCCCCTTTCAACATCAAAAAAGAAGAAAATGTTTCCTTTCTTTCCTCAAATGATTGAAGTAGCTAAAGCTCTTGTTACCGCCATCGACGTAAAACTGCTTAGGCGACAGTCTGAATCAGAAATAACCCGTCTCATGCAGATAGGACCAGCGAAACGATCATGATTCCTGCTGGCCCTTCTTTCTTCTTCTTCTTCTTTTCCTTCTGTGAAGCCAGAGAAAGGGAAATGAAAAATTTCTGATCTCGCTATAGGTGCATCAAGTAAAAGCTATGGAGGTGTGTGTGGAGTACTACCTCGTTGGAAAGTAAAACTCTGGATCAAAGCCGTTGTAAATTCGCTTCTGCTTTTTCCTTCTGATTCTGATCTTAAGTCCTCTTTTCTCGTTGTATTCTGAATCCATGGGTACTTACGCTTCCTTCCTTTGCCTTTTACTTTCTTTGTTGTGTCTCTTTCTCTCTTTTCTCTCAATGTTTCAAGAGGCAGTATATAACGGGTGAACTTCGTAAACAGCTAGCTTCTACGATCGCCGAAAATTTCCTAAAGTACAAAGGAGGAACCCAGAACGAGAATTCGAAGTTGAAAAGTAGATTGGCCAAAATCTAAAGGAGAGTGAAGCGCGTAGAACCCCCCTACCTACTTCGCGCCCCTCCCTCTTTTTTCCCTTCTTCCTCTAAGCTAAGAAGGAGAAGAGGGGGGAGAGAAGTGTATCTCTAAACAAGCGGCTCATCGAGAAATCCCATCTCTATGAGTCTTTTGATTATCTCGTCAACGCATTCTTCCTGGGAGTTTCTTTCAGTGTCGACAGTGATATCAGGAGAGGTGGGTTCCTCGTAAGGATCCTGAAGTCCAGTCATGTTGTTTATCTCACCGCGTCTTGCCTTCGCATAGAGCCCCTTTGGATCCCTCTTCATGCAAGTTTCAAGTGATGCCTTCACGTAAACTTCGACAAAGTTTTCCCGACCGATGACCTCTCTTGCACTCGCCCTAGAGATCCTATAGGGCGATATGAGTGCTACGATTGATATCACTCCGTTTCTTGAGAGAACCTTCGCGAGATACGAAACACGCCTTGCGTGCTCTTCTCTGTCTTCTCTTGAGAGGCCGAGATCCCTCGATAGCCCCTTTCTTACCTCATCCCCGTCTAGCACCTCGACGAACCTGCCATACTCTCCTTCAAACTTTTCCTTGAGCATCCCAGCCAGTGTGGACTTGCCAGAGCCTGGGAGGCCTGTCATCCAGATCGTGAAACCCCGAGGCCTTTGGGGCAATTTTGCGGCTGTCTTTGCGCTTTGCATGTTACCTCTTCCTTCTTTCCTTCCTTGCTTACTTGCCATCTTGCTCAGTCTAGTGCCCTAATGACGGATGATAAAGTCCTTCCGTCCATCCCTACGAATAACTCCTTCTTGTCTTTCACCCCATCGAGACCGAAGAGCTCAAGGAGAGTTGGCGCGATGTCCTCAATTCTCGCTCCCTCAAGCTCCTTTGCTCCGTTCCCGTCAAGCGAAAGATCTCTCTTCTTAGGGTCATAAACTAGGAATATCCCATTCATTGAATGCACAGAGTCATCAGGTCCTGTGTCATTCTCAAACAGGTACAGCGAGGGGTGTCCAACCGTTCCAGCAGACCTCCAGTTCAAATCATCAAAGTAAACCATGAGGTCAGGCTTGTCTCCACTTGCAACTCCGTAGATTCTCTCTGGCTCTAGCACGAGATTCTTCATCTTCCTCCCCGAGTTGTCTTTGATCGAAGATATCTTCTGAGAGAGTTTCTTCTTCTCATCTTCAAGCCTCTCAGGGTCTATCACCCCATTTTTCTCCCTCCCTCGAACGTTGAAGAATATCCTAGCATAGTATCCTCCCCAGCCCCATGCGCTCGTTCTCTCCCAATCAACTTCAGCCTTGTCGAAATCTAGCACAGTCTGAGGTTTCTTCTTGAAGCGAAGATATCCCTCAGCCTCGAGCCACTGGTTTACGCAGAAGGCACCGCTCATGCCTTTTGATCCGTGATCCGAGAGAAGGAATGTGATACACTCTTCACCGAAGATTTCAAGTAATCTTCCAATTCTTTCGTCTACGAATCTGTAGTATTCTTCGTCTAGTTTCTCGTATTGAGTGCCTTTCACGTACTTAGGGTGCGAGGGATCAAAGAACTTCCAGAAAGCGTGATGCAGCCTATCAAAGCCGATCTCGTGCATAACGAAGAAATCCCAGGGCTTTGTCTGAGCTAGATACTCTGCCACATCAAACCTCTTACTTGTCATCTCGAACAGCTCTTCCTTGATCTTCTCCCTGTTCTCTGTTCTGAAAGTGACATCGAAGATGTAGTTCCCGCCTGAGACCTCGAGCACCTCATCCTTGAGCTCCTGAGGATGGGTGAAGGTCTTTTCAATCCCCGGAGTGATAAAGCAGGAAACAATGTTGCAATTCTTCACTTGCTTCGGGGGGTATCCCGGAGGAACGCCCAGAACTATCGAACTCTTTCCATGTTCTGAGAGTATTTCCCAGACGGTCTTTTCCTTCACAGAAGTGGAATTCACTATGTAGCCATCGTTGTACGAGAAACCTCTCCTGTGCCTGAACCCATAGATCCCAAGCTTGCCAGGATTCTTCCCAGTCATCATCACCATCCACGCTGGCACAGTGATTGGAGGATGGCAAGTCTCAAGTGAGCCGTGGATACCTCTTTCATACATCCTCTTTATGTTGGGGAGTTTGTCAAGCAGCTTTTGAAACATCATCTCGGGCGGCACAGAGTCAAGGCCTATCACAGCGATCTTCCTCTTCATCATCATCATATTGTTGACTTCTCCTACTCTTTGTTATTGGAAATAATCAATTTTGCCGATTGGGGGTTTCCTTTTCCCTCTTATCTTTCATCGACTCTGATTTCCTATTCCACGAATGCATCCTTCATCTTGAGAATTACCTCCGAAACCTCAGGGCGCATGAATTCCTTCGGAGGTCTTTCACCGGAGAGAAACATCTTCCTGAGCTTCGTCCCACTGAAGGTGAGTCGCTCCGATTCAGGATGAGGGCATATCTTCTCGTTTGCAATTCCCATGCACTTGTTGCAGTAGAAGAACTCGCGGAAAAAGAGAGCAGTTATTCCTAGGTCGGGAAACTCCTTGAAAATTTCGTGAGCTGCGTATGGGCCGTAATAGTTGCCGACCCCCGCGTGATCCCTTCCGATTGCAATATGAGTGCACCCAAAGTTCTTCCTCATTATGGCGTGCATTATCGCCTCTCTTGGCCCAGCATACTGCATTTCGTAGTGAAGCACGCTCAAGACAACAGAGTTCTTTGGATAGTAGTTGCTGACTAGCGCCTGATATGCCGAGAGGATTGCTTCGTCCTTGAAATCGCCTTGCTTTTTCTTCCCGAGGACTGGGTTGATGAATATACCGTCGGCAAAGGCGAGTGCAGTTTTCTGCACATACTCGTGACCGATGTGTGGAGCGTTCCTAGTCTGAAAGGCGATAATATCCTTCCAGCCCTTCTCCTGAAATAGTATCCTCGTTTCCTTCGGGGTTAGAGTAAATCGCTCAAACGTTGCGTTGAGAGGAAATTTAGAAACTGCCCTTATACTTCCTGAAACGACCTTGCTAGACATCGAGTAAATCTTGGCGACCCCAGGATGGGCTTCATCCTCTGTCCCAAACACCTTCTTCGCATACTCTCTCTTCGAGATCGAGAACGATTCCTCAAATGAAACGACAGCGGTTGGGGATCCATCTGCCTGATTTACGAGAGTTATTTCGTCTCCCGTCCCTGCTTTGAAGTCTTCCGGCACATGAAGAAGAAGTGGTATCGTCCAGGGCGTATCATCGGACAGCCTCATGCTATCCAAGACGTTTTCATAGTCGTTGAAAGACATGAACCCGCTGAGCGGGCTCAAAATCCCATTTGAGATGTTGAATATTGCGACTCTAGTTTCATTTGAGATTACTACTTTGAGATTCTCTGAAAGCTCCTTTGTCTTCTCGGGGCTAGCTTCGATCTGTGCTATCTGAACCAGTCTTCCACCGTGAGGTGCAGGTGCCAATTTGCCACTCTCCTTGCTCCGCGTTGATCTTTTCTCTTTACATTTGGCAGTATCCGGGGATTGGGCGAAGAAGAATTAGGGAAAGGTTCGAGACACAGGGAATAGGAAAGAGGACGACGGCGAGCATCAGCAGCGAAAGCAACAACATGATCAAAGAGTCATTAACTCCTTAATCATCTTCTCCCACTTTGCTCCTTTTCTTTCTCCTCTTACTCCGAAACGCGTTTCATGATCATTCATGTGTCAGAGATATCCGAGCGCCTTCAACCTGGATTTGATCTCTTCGACATCCTTCACAGTGAAGGGCTCAGGCACCTCCTTTGATTCGTGCATGGCGACGACTTCTCTCAACACGTAGGTGACGTAGTCCGAAACTGATTTGAACCCAGTCTTCTTCGAAATCATTTTTTCTATTCTGTCATGAAGCGTGTAGGGTATAGAAACTGTGCTGTACTTTGGCGGTTGAGGTGCCAACTGTTCAATATCATCCTCCTTTTTTACTTCTCCTCTATTTTCCTTTCCACTTCTTTCTTCTTCTTCTTCATCTTTCCTTTTATCGCGGCTACTGCCAGTGATTCAAACATATTTTAATTATATATAATTATTCCGGCGAATTTTTGCTTGTATCGAAAATCGACAGAAGTGTCGGATTCTTCCTCTGTCTTCAATCAGAATAGCAGTAGCATCTAGGCAGGAAAGAAATGAAGAGGAAAAAGACCATCAACAATGGGTAGAGAAGGCGCTATTACTTTTTCCGACACTATACCGAGCCCAAAACACATTATGAGCTTAGAGAGAACGAGCGAGAGAAATTCTTTGCAAACTGCCTCTAATTTTCGAGGCTTCACCATCTTCTCCGAGCGTGTACTCTACTGGCCTTTGGGAAAACTCTGAGGAAGGCTCGAAGAACTCTTGGAGTATTCGTCCGTCCATATCTTCAGGGACATTGCTACCCATGTAGTGTAATATCGTCGGAGCAAGGTCGACGAGCCTGGGTTGCGATCTTGGTAGGCCTGGAATGAACTTTACGCCGGGGCCGGCCATGAAAAGTATACCGTCCATCTTGTGGTTGCCCGAGTAAACCGGATGGAGCGTCACAAGCTTATTGCTTCCAAGCTCGAACATTCTATGGGCCGCGTAAACCATCTCCTCGTCAAAGAAAACGATGTCAGGTCCATCGGCGGCCGCCCCGCCAGAAAAGACTTCCTCTCTTGAGTAAATGTGATCGAACATTCGCCTTCCGGTTTCTGGATCTCTCAGCTCCTGAAGTTTTGATTTGAGCTCTTTGATGAGCTGCTCTGCATCTTGAGGTGGTACAATTCCACTGGGTTCTCTACCTTTCATATTGATATAGAGCTGACCAAAATTTCCCGCAGAGTAAACCCTCGTCCTGTTCCAGTCGACATCTTCAAATGATAGTGAAGTCTTTTTGAGAAGGCTCAAAAGAAATGATTTTGTTGCGTAAGCTGACTCGATGCTCTTTACGATTCCTATCTTCTTAGCAAGCTGTAAGAGATTGTAGGTGTTTAATCCGTGCTTGAAAGCCCAGTATTTTGCCTTGGTGCGAATAGAATCCTTGAAATACATGTAATCCTGCTCCAAAAGCCAGTTGTTGACATAAACTCCGTAGTAAACTGAGCCAAAGCCGTGGTCGGATAGCACTATTTTAAGCGCGTCTTGTCCTGCTGCTTCATTCAAGCGCCCGATCGAATGATCGAGTTCGACATGTATCTCCTCAACCATCTGCCGAACCGATTGTGAAAGCTTCGCATCGTATTTGGGATGATTCTTGTCTAGGTAAGCCCAGAAGTAGTGGCCTATCACGTCAGTTGCATCGTAAACTGAAATCGCAAAATTCCACTCTGATTGCTCCATCAAATATCGAGTTATCTCGGTTTGCTGTCTTGTGATCTCGATTAATTCATCTGTGATCTCTTCTTCCCTGCCCTTTCGATAAAGTACTTTGGGCTTGTGAATGTGTATGTCTCCAAATTTTTCTTTGAGAGCTATCAAAAGCTCCGAAGGATATGTGTAGTCGTTTTTCTCAGTCGGTGTTGGAAAGCCAGATATCATAAAACCATTAATCTTTTTTGGCGGGTAGGTCAGCGGGACATTGACTACGATCGATCTGCCTCCTAAACGACCTATAATATCCCAGAGACATCGTGTCTTGTTGTCAAGAGACAATGTAGGAACATAATCATACTTCCCTTCTATTCTCTTCGAGAAATCGTAGATCCCGTGTTTCCCTGCATTCTTGCCGCTTGAGAATGAGGTCCACGCCGTTGGAGAGAGAGGGAGTATCGTCGAATAGAGTTTGCTGTGCACTCCGGACATTATCATTTTTTCGAGATTTGGAAGCTTGCCCTCGGCGATCATCGGCCCAATTATATCAAAAGTTGCACCGTCGAGGCCAATAACGAGAACCTTTGAATTGATTTGAAAAGTCATATCATTTCATCTGAAAATTTTGGAATGGAACGAACATGGGTGTAGTATACAGAGCTCAGCTCTAGATTCCGGCTCTGCCAACAGACGAATTCCAGTCCGCGTATAAAAGGAATATGGGGATTGCATTACGCCCATCGACATATTATAGCGACTTTAGATAGGAACATCGGTAAGACATGAGATATCGGCGCGCCGTCTTGGACTGGAACGACATCAAATCTCGATATCAGAAAAAAGTGGGTGGCCAGCGAAAGATTTCTTTTTTACAACACTAGCCATGCCTTTAATGTTAGGAATGAGGACAAGGACAAAGAAGAATTTGCACCCCTTTTGCCCTTTAATGGATGTTATTCATAGAAGAATGATCTATTCATTTCCAAGCCAATGAGCCGATGAAAGAGAAGAAAGTGCCCCTCAAATGGAATTTAGAGGGTTATGAGTTACACTCTGGAACCTTGCGCTTGAGGAATCGAAACGCTTCTTGGCTTTCTTTCTCTTAAGCGATTTCTACTTGTCCATTAACGGAGGATATCGCAGTGCAACTATCCGCTCCCATCTGGTTTTATTTGTCTAGCTATTGCTCTAAGGAAGATTTGGAATCCCTAATCTAAAAGAATCGGAGATTCCTTTAGCACGGAACTGTTGCGATCTTTCTTCTTTCACTAAGAAAAGGAGTCTAAAGCTTTAGTTCATATGATTTACAAGCGTGCTTTGATCCTTTGTTGTTAACAACATCTCTTTTCATTCATCTTTCATTGTCTTCCTCGTATCAAATTGCGTTTGCTTTGAATTAGCAAAGAAAGAACAAAACTTTCGGGTACTTGGCAAAATCTTTTCTTTTTTCTTTCTTTCATTCATTCATTGGTCCCGAATATTTTTCAGCCAGCGTATCGTTTCTTATCGACTAATTTGCTTCATCCTGCCTAGAAAAATTACTGTCATTCCTCTCTTCTCTCTTACCTTGTTCTTCTTCTTCCTCCTCCTAATGACTTGGATGGTATTGAGGCAAATGATTTTTGAACAAGTACTTCCACTTAAGATGAGTGTAATCGCAAATCGGCCTTGTTCCACCCAGATCCAACGAGAGAACGCTTCATAGTTCGGACACAGAAGCTTATATCAAGCGGTCAGAGAATTGCAGAGATCTCCTTCATTGCAAACGTTTTTGTTGGAGTTTTTGAGCTGGGTTTTGGTCTTTTACTAGGAAGCTTGGCTCTCAGTGCTGACGGAGTGCACTCCTTCGTTGATGCTGTTGTTTCGATGACCGTCTGGCTAGGGATACGCTTTTCTCAAAGAAAGGCCGACGGCAGATTTCATTACGGTTATTACAAATTCGATGCCATCTTTTCCCTATTTGCAGCGATCATCATGATCGCTTCCGGCCTTGTCATTGGTTACGTCGGCGTAACTCAGTACTTTCACGTCCGAAGAGAACAGCCCATATCACCTATCGGGGGTCTCGTTGCGGCCGCCTCAATTGTGATCGCGGTCGTACTTGCGAAAGCAAAAAATGCTCTTGCAAGGAAATCAGGACTAATCTCGCTTCGCACCGACGCCTACAACTCGGTGAAGGATGCGTCCGCATCATTAGTGGCATTCGTAGGAATCTTTCTTACTTGGTTTGGTTTCTTCTCGTTTGATTCGATAGCCGGCGTCATAATTGGCGTGTTCGTCATGATTGCGGGATATTTTGCAATCAAGGAATCATCGCTGATACTCGCGGACGCTTACTCCAACCCTGAGATGCTTGAAGAAATAACTAGAATAGCTACATCTGTCAAAGGAATTCAGTCGATAGACGATTTGAGGGTAAGGAGAAACGGACCACTTCTTTACGTCGAGATGCACATAAGGGTGGATGGGAACATCACAGTCTTTGAGGCTGACAGGATTTCACAAGAAGTAGCATTGCGAATGAGAGAAAACATCGTCTCGTTGGGACGCATAACGATAAAACCCGAGCCTGCCCAGAATGTGTCACATAAGGTGGGATCCTAAGTGTACTGGAACCTTTCCTGATTGAAATATATCACCCATATGTTTGCCCTACTTCTCTTTTTGGGTGAAACAAATTCTTCTGAAGCATCTGAAGCTACAACAAAAGACTGAAGCATCAGGAGATGAACTTCCTTCCAGCCCCTTCTTGATACTTTCGCGTGATCTGGAAAACGCAAGAAACCTCGAAAGAAAGCAAGTGGAAATCATGGGAGCTATGTCAAAGCGCCACAACCTCGAAAAGTTCATTGACAAGGTCTTCAATTGCGACGTAATTGATCTTCTAAGGAAGCTTCCAGACAGTTCCGTTGATTGTGTTTACGCCGATCCGGATTACAATGTGGGCATAAAATACAACAACGAAAGGAGTTACTCAAAATCCTTTGACGAGTACATCTCATGGTGCATCGACTGGTGTAAGGAAAGTTATCGTGTGATGCGGGAGCAAGGTAATCTTTTCATCATCAACTACCCGAAGAACAATGCTTATCTCAGAACGAGATATCTTGATAGAGCTTTCTATGGAGTCTATGATTACGTCTGGGTGTACAACACGAATATAGGACATAGCAGGAATAGGTTCACGACAGCTCACAGATCAATACTTCACTGTGTGAAGAGTAAGCACAACAAGTTTTACAAGCAAAATGTTGCAATGCCTTATCTTAACCCAAAGGACAAGAGGATCCAGGGGCAAATTGCAAAGGGGGAAAAGGGAAGAATGCCTTACAGCTGGCTTTACTTCAACTTGGTAAAGAATGTCGGGATTACTAAGACTTTTCACTCGTGCCAGATCCCCGAAGGCCTTTCGAGAACGCTCATAGCATCATGCACTCTCCCTGGCGACGTTGTTCTTGTACTCTTTGGAGGTAGTGGTTCTGAAATAGTAGAGTGCAAAAGGATGAAGAGACATTTCATTTCAGCGGAGATCGACAAGACATACTACGAGCTAATATCGAAACGACTGCAATTGGGTGGAGATGTGCCTAAGGAGTACAGACTCATTTGGAAAATGAAATCCAACCTCAAACAGCGTAACGGTGGGTAGAAACGAGGATCCTTCGATCTTGCATTCCCTTCTTCCTTTTTGGTTTTCTCCGAAAGACCTAACCACGAGAGGAAGAAGAAGGACGCAGTGTTCTTCAAGATCGTCTATCGAAAGGGTATCGCAAGCTCAAAATACTAGGTTCGCGAGAACCTTTCGGTAATTGTAATTGAGATCGAGCGCAAGGCATTCTGGAAGAATATCAAGCTCTTCAAGAAGGAACAATTCTCTAATTGATGATGTTCGTATCGGATTCACTTTTGACGACGTTCTTCTCGTACCCCGCTTCTCACATATTGTTTCGCGAAGAGATGTCGACACAAGAACGCATCTTACAAGAAAAGTCGAGCTGGCAATTCCCATAATTTCTGCAAATATGGACACCGTAACTGAGGGAGAAATGGCAGTGACTATGGCACGCGAAGGTGGAATTGGCATCATTCACAGATACATGAGTAAGGAAGAGCAAGTCGAGCAGGTTAGAAGGGTAAAGCGATCAGAGAGTATAATCATCGAATCTCCCTATTCTCTGCGAGAGTCGGCGAAGGTCGTCGATGTCATTGCCATGATGTCCGAGAAGAGAGTCGGCGGAATATTGATTGTGGACGATGAAGGGAAGCTTCAAGGCATAGTCACATCGAGAGATCTTCGCTTTGTAGAAGATCTGGAAAAGCCGGTTACGGAGATAATGACTAAGAGGAAGGATATGGTAGTCGCGCCGTGGAGACAAACCTCGATCGACAAAGCGAAAGAGATCATGGAGAAAGCAAAAGTCGAAAAACTACCTCTCGTCGATTCGCATGATCGATTGATGGGACTCGTCACCGCAAAGGACATTCTGAAGCGAAAACAGTTCCCAGCTGCGACGAAGGATTCGAAGGGTCGCCTGAGAGTGGGAGCTGCAATCGGGGTGAAAGGAGATTTCTTGGATAGAGCGAAGGAGCTCATCAAAGCTGAAGCTGACGTTCTAGTTTTGGATATCGCACACGGCCACAGCCAGCACGCAATCGAAGCAATCAAGCGAATAAAGAAGGAGAGCATGGAGACTGAGCTAATAGCTGGTAATGTTGCGACTGCAGAAGGAGCATCGGATCTGGCAAAGGCTGGCGCAGACTCAGTCAAAGTTGGAGTAGGAAGCGGATCAATATGCATAACAAGAATCATCACAGGTTCCGGAGTCCCACAGCTTACTGCGATCGCTGACTGTTCCAAAGCCTTGAGGGAATTTGATGGCGTTACGCTCATCGCAGATGGTGGAATAAGAAATTCAGGAGATATAACAAAGGCTCTTGTTGCGGGTGCAGACAGTGTAATGATCGGTAGCCTACTTGCTGGGACTGACGAGAGTCCAGGAGAGATCGTATTCAGAGGCGATCATAGATACAAAGTGACTCGGGGAATGGCCTCGCTTCAGGCAAGGCGTGACAAGATGATAAGAGAGAAAATGCTACAATCAAACCAAGGGGCGTACCTCTCAAAACAAGACGCAAGCGAACAGCAAGCTAGGAGAGGAGGAGAGTCTGTGGGGAGGGAGGAAGAAGAAGACCTCACAGACTATGTTCCTGAGGGGGTTGAAGGCATAGTTCCATACAGGGGAGGTGCAGTGAGCGTGATAAGACAGCTCGTTGGCGGTCTTCGAAGTGGAATGAGCTATTGCGGTGCTAAGAATATTGCAGAGCTTCGAAGCAGAGGGAAATTCATCAGAATAACTGAGGTGGGACTTGCTGAGAGCAAGCCGCATGATGTCATTACCGAACTTTGAAATCTCGGTTCTCTCTTCCCCAAATTAACAGATTTGTGGGTAAATCTAATTGGTTAGTCAATCCTCTGCTTTCTTTTTTCTTGCGATCAACCGTCATTTCATTGCTTTCAAGAAATGCCTAGGTGTTACGGTAATATTACTGTAACATATTAATAATACATGCGAAGATCTTTGGCTTCTTGAAGGAGAAAGTGAAAATATCCGAAGCAGTTTTCAAAGAAGCTGGAGGAGAAGAAACGAAGAAGGTGGAGAACGAGTCATCTGCGTCAAGTGACTCAAGCGAAGAGCAAGATCACCAGTCTCACGCACAACAGCAGATCGAGCCGAAAGAGCCCCCCAACTATCGTCCTTCGGCCACTGATGTGAGGGGAATACACTACAAGAAGGAGTGTTTCAGTTGCAAATTCATCAGACAGTACCCTCTAACTTTCACCTGCGTCAGGTATCTTGCTCACGTTTATTCTGATCATGTGTGCGATGACTGGGAGGACGGAAGAAACAAATGGGGATTTACTAACTTGGAGCCCTCGGAAGAAGAGCTCGCATTGTTACGAATCGCTAGTCCACTCCTCAATCTTCAGCGTTTGGAGAGCTTCCAACGAAGAAGCCCAGGAAATACGACGATGAAAGGCGAGAGCTAAACCTCCTTTTTCCTTCGTCTTATATCTGCGGTTGTAGTTTTGTATCTTGACCTTCTTTTTCACCAAAGACAACTTACCAGGGTTTGTCATCGCGACGAAATCAGATACCAAGTTCCAAGTGCCTTGGAACATAACCTGTTCTCCTTATCTCTGAGTTCTGCTTCAGCCACAGACACGGTCTTTCCCTGCCGAATTACTCTGCCTATAGCTCGAAATGGCGAACTGCGAGCAGGTTCTAGAAAGTTTATTTTGAGCTCGAGCGTGACTTGGTCTATCCCTGTATTCTGTGTCATCACAGCGAGCCCGCCAGCATTGTCAAGAGCGTAAGATATGATTCCGCCGTGCACCATTCGTCCGCGTCTAGTTATTGACTGGTTCCACTCGAAACTAAGCTCGGCGTATCCATCTTCGATCTTAATCACTGAAAAACCAGCGATTGAAAATAGACCGCTTTCTTGCTTGAGGAATTTTTCGACTTCGCGCTCTAGGCTCTGCCCATTCTTTCGTACCAGAGCAAAGAGGTTCTTGAACCCACCGCAACTCAAAAGGAGGTCTTCGAAGCTCATCGCTTGATTCCATCAAAGAATGGCTTCTCTTGTCTTTCCCCTTTTAACCTTTGGAATCTGTAACACTTAGAGAAGCTCGCTTCTCCATTTACATTTGAAAACATTTCAAGATCCTGACAGACTAAATCTTCGTGTTCTGATGGCTCTTTTCTTGCCACCCCAAGCATCACTACCCGCATAAATCCTAAACGAAAGGTTGCTCATAATTGCCGTTGCGTTTCAGAGAGTTCAAATTGAGCGATCGCTTTCCTACTGAGAATCCTTGCTCTTGAAAACGTGAACACATCAAATCGCTTGCTAACCGTTTAAGAATTAGACTTAACTGAACACTTTCTCAAGTTCTTCCCTTTAGCGAGCAGTATCATGCTGGTTTACTCTAAACTCAAATAGAGAAACACCGCATAGGCAATTATCATGAAAATGTCCGCAATTGGGGAGGAAAAACCTGGAGGAAGTGAGGCTCTTCTAAGTGGATTTGGAAAGGTCGGATAAGGTTCTGCGAAGCTCAGGTAAACAGGATTTGTCAGAATTGCCTGAAATAGCAGGGCGAAGAGCACGACAACAAGTCCCAAAATGAAATTAGCCCTAGTCTGTAAGTATGTCCTAGAATAAACCACCAACAGCGCAACTAGCAAAGCCATCCCAACGGTAGAAAGGATTACGTGAAATTCAAGAGTGATCTTCATCTGTTCTCTAAGCAATCCTAACGGAGGAAGTTGGTTTTCGAGGTTGTGAAATGCAAGGACGTACGAGAGGAACCCTAGAAAACATCCGACAATGATAACAAATGGAACCCAGAGCTTTGCAAGGCCCCGGTGTCCTTCTTCCTTCCTTTCCTTGCCCATTCCTTGGTTCATTTTGAATCAAAGACTCCTATTTTCAATTCGTTTGTTGGTTGTTTTTTCCTTCTCTTGTGACCCGCCGATTGTCTTTCTCAGCATCTCCTCGAGCTTGTCCCAATTGGATTCCATGAGATCCGAAACGAAATACAGCTTTCCGTACTTGTCTCCTTCAGTTAGAACCAAGTTGTTCTTTTCGAGGACCCGCAGGTGATGTCTTACTGTAGTATAGTCTAGCCCGAGCATTTGTGAAAGCTGCTGGGCGTTCCTTGGTTGAGCCCTAACGGCTCTGAGCACTTCTGCTCTGGTGCTAGCCCCTGTGCTCCCTGCGAAGAGCCACCAAAGAAGACGCTCGAATGGATCCATATGAAATAAATTCCAAAATGAAGATAGGGGCTCAATAATACTATCGCTTCATGTAGGAAAAGGTATTGGACTTTTCAACTATTGAAAAGACAGCCCTCTTGACTTGAGAAAGGAGAAAAGACGAGCACGCAAGGCGAGTTAAGCCTGACTATCTTTGCTGAATTCTTCCATTCTAATGGATGATGATATAAGATGATCTTTGTGGATATTAGCTTTCTAGGTATGAAGATGAACTGATCTCTGCAACTCAGGTATTCGTATCCACAAACAGGAGAGGATGCGCGAATCTTTGAAGGAATCTTGTAAGGATTTGGGAAGGTTTAGGGAAAAAGAGTAAATCACCTGCAGAGCCTGATACAACAGTATGAGATGAAATAGAGGAACGATTGTTGATGTCCAAATTAAGAGTGGAATATTTTGCAAAGTTAAGAGACGGCGACTCCCTGGTGATGATAGGCGATCAAGGAAAACAACGTAGAGGTATTGACTATAGACCCTGCGTTTATTGCAAATGCCATCCAAATTTTCCAGACATTTTACCTGTAACTCTTCCTTTCGGAGCGAAGTGTGCTATTTGCGACAGGGTTGCGATCGGAAAAGATGAACTTCGTTTGCTATCACAATCTCATTGCGCTGCTAAATGTTTCAAATCTCAGTGCCCCGGAATATATGATGGGAACTAGAAAAAGCACACAGGTTCACTTTATATCCAAAAGGCATCTTGAAAGAACCTGTGTGAAGAGAAAAATTATGACGCTGGTGAAGAAGAACTCTTGATTCTTCAAAGGCGAGAGAGCCGCTGTCCTGAGAATAGAGTAGCAGGGAACAACCCGAGATCTATTCTTGGCATCGTAGTGTCTGCGAGAGTTGTGATTGCAGTTTTGGCAATCATAGCTCTCCTGCTTGTGCTATCGGTTTCAAACCTTTCAAGCACTTTAGAAATGACGCGTACAGTCACGTCTACCACAACCCTTGTGCCTATGTCTTACACACTACCTGCGAATTCACAACTCAATGTTTCTGGAAATTCAGGATTTAATCCGGAGCAAATATACGAACAGACCAATGAGAGTATTGTAACGCTTCAAGGAGTGCAACAGGGGGTAGCGATTCTCGGATCAGGATTCGTGATCAGCTATTCAAACTCCTACTATATCGTTACAAACTATCACGTAGCAGGCGACACTTCGAATCTTACAGTCACTTTCTGGGACGGAGATTCTTATCTCGCAAAAGTTATCGGCTCAGATCAATACAGCGATCTTGCAATTGTGTCCGCAGTAAATGCACCGGCTTTCGAGTTTCATCCGCTCAAGGTGGCAACGTCCTCCGACCTCCATGTGGGGGAGTATGTGGTGGCAATCGGCAATCCATTTGGCCTTACGGACTCGATGACCTTTGGCATCATAAGTCAGCTCGGTAGGACAATTCAAGATCCAACGGCTGGAAATTTTTCAATCCCTGATGCCATACAATTCAGCGCACCAATCAACCCTGGGAACTCAGGTGGAGTACTTTTGGACTCAAATGGTTCAGTAATTGGAATCCCAACCGCTAGCATTAGTGGTTCACAAGGGGTTGGATTCGCGATTCCTTCAGACACGCTTATTCGCGAACTTCCTTGGCTTGTCTCGACTGGAACTTACCCAGAGCACTCCTATCTCGGAATTGAGGGCGTCGATAACTTTTATCAGCTCGCCAAAGCATCGGGCACAAACGTAACGTATGGAGTGGTCATCGAGAGTGTGATCCAGTCGAGCCCTGCAAGCAAGGCTGGTCTTCGTGGAGGAAGCTCTTCTGTTCTGATCGAAGGACAAGAGTTTCTCGTAGGAGGAGATATCATAGTATCGGTGAATGGAACAAAGATAATCAATAACGACGCACTTGCGGCATATCTTTCAGAGAACACTCTTCCAAACGAGACAGTGGTGCTCGGTATCATCAGATCTGGAACATTCATGACGGTCAATGTTGTTCTTGGTCAGAGGCCACCAGCATAGCTACCTACTTCGAATCTCGTTTCGCTTTGTGGAACCGGAACGCATAAGTACAATCATCGGTAGAAATCGAATTATTCTTCAAGCCCTTCCCAGAGTAACCTCCGATGTGAAAATCTTCACCGATCAGCAAAAAGCTTGAAGTAGAACACTCAAATTCTTTTTCCTTGCATTTTCTTCTCAATTTCTTACTTTCTATTCATGACAATCACTTCAAAAGGCTCTCATTGTATATCGAAGGATACTCCTTGATGAGAGCGAGGTTAAGTCGCAAGACATTCACGTAAGGACTGCCGAAGATCCAAAAGGTCCCTTCGACATTTTCATTCACCAATTGCTTCAACGATGTAGAGGGAATACCAGTTGCAAGGCTTATCCTCGGAATCTGTGAATAAGCATCCTGCAAAGTTATGTCTGGATCAACATGCGATGCGCTTTGCGATTGGTTTCGCCCATGAAAGAATATTGGAAGTGTGAAATTATTGCCAATCAAGTTTGAGCCTATCGCTCGTCCATCAAACTGAACGATTTCACCGTTCGCCTGATACGGAAAGAACAATTGTGCGATTCCAGTTATGACAAGCGGGAAGATCAAACCGCAAGCTGTGAGAGAAATCAACGCAAGGCCTACGACTGGTCTTGCGATGCTATGCTTGCGGCTTTTCAGTTGTGATTCAGCTTCAGATCTCTCTTTCTTTTCTTCTGCCAATTTCTTTCGTCTCACTACATCTTGGGTTTTTCTCTTTTTTGTCTGATTCACTCAGATATGAAAGAGGTAAGATAGGATTAAATCGATCAATTTAATCCCCGCAAAGGGAGCAACTACGCCCCCAAGTCCGTAAATAAGCGTATTTTTCAAAAAGAGTGTCATAGTGTCCGTGGGCTTGAACGAAACACCTTTCATCGAGAGCGGAATCAGCGCAGGTATTATGATAGCGTTGAAGATAAGTGCAGAGAGAACAGCGCTGTGCAAGCCGAGACCAAGTATGTTAAGAGCCTGAAGCTGTGGTATTGAAGCAGCGAAGAGAACAGGCACTATTGCGAAATACTTCGCCACATCGTTTGCGATGCTGAACGCGGTGATCGCTCCCCGAGTCATCAAGAGCTGCTTTCCGAGCATGACGACATCGATGATCTTCGCGGGATTTGATTCCATGTCAACCATATTTGCTGCTTCTTTTGCAGCTGAGGTCCCCGAATTCATCGCGAGACCAACGTCAGCTACAGCTAGCGCTGGCGCGTCATTTGTCCCATCACCGATCATTGCAACGACCCTTCCTTGGCTCTGCTGTTTTTGAACTATTTCGTATTTGTCTTCAGGTTTTGCCTGCGCAAAGTACTCCTCGATTCCTACTTCTTCTGCGATCGTCTTTGCGGTAAGAGGCTGATCTCCAGTTATCATCATCGGTCTTATGCCCATTGCCCGAACAGATTGGATTTTCTCTTTGATTTCCGGCTTCAAAACATCCTTTAGTCTTATGAGCCCGATGATTTCCCCGTTTCTCTCTATCGCAATTGAGGTGTCTCCTAGCTTAGAAATCCTCTCAACCAAACTGTCAAAATCTCTCGGAACGGTCTTAACCATGGAGCGTATGGAGTCCGGCGCTCCCTTTAGGATCTCTACTTCTTCCGAAGGGGAAACTGGGGGTTGCTCCTGGGACGAGAATTGTGATGATGACGATGAAGTACCTCGCACCATCTCTTCGGTGACAGATTCCTGGACGAATTTTCTTCTGAACCTGCTTCTCTCTCTTCCACCAGTTTTAAGACCACCCTTTGGAAGCATGAAGCCCGAGCCTGCTCTTATTTTCACCCCGCTGGTTCTTGTAGTTGCAGAGAATTCGTACGACTCTGCAAGAGAAAGTGAGTTAAGCTCTCTTGGAATAAAACCGTGCTCGTAAGCAAGTCTGATTATGCTTCTTCCTTCAGGGGTGTCATCATGCCAAGAGGCAAGGAATGCATTTTCTCCTACTTCTTTTTCAGTATGACCTTCAAATGGTATGAACTCCACTGCCTGCCGGTTCCCCACAGTTATTGTACCTGTCTTGTCGAGCAAGATCGAATCTGTATCTCCAGCTGTTTCAACGGCCCTTCCTGATTTTGCCACGATTCCGATGGCATACAGTCTTGAAATACCTGACAAACCAATCGAGGGAAGTAGAGCTCCGATCGTGGTTGGCAAAAGGCACACGTAGAGTGCCAAAAGCACTGAGAGATCAGCTCCTAGATTTAGGGCAATTGAAAGTCCGAGCAGTCCAAGTATGACTGTAGTGAAAATCGATGTCAGACCGATGAGAAGAATTGAAATAGCCTGCTCGTTTGGAGTCTTTGGTCTCTTTGATGATTCAACAAGCCTGATCAACCTGTTTACATATGTGTCCTCTGGGTTGACATTGACTCTTGCAGTGAGCGAATCACTGATGATTCTCGAGCCCCCGATCAGCTGATCGCCCGGCGCCTTTCTTACTGGTGTGGACTCGCCTGTCAAAAGCGATTCATCAACCATCGCTATACCTGCTATAACATCACAGTCGATCGGAACAACATCGTTCTTTTCAAGAAGGATGGTGTCGCCCTTTTGCAGTTTTGAGGAGGGAGTTTCGACTATTTTTTTAGTTCCCTCCTTTTCATCAACTATGATTTTCTTGCTGGTGGATTCGCTTTCGAGTTTTCTTAAGCTGTTTGCTGTATTTCTCGCCTGAGTCTCGGCTAGAGAATCGGAGAAAGTACTGAACCAGACTGTGATGATGAGTATTATAGCGATGTCAACATAGTAGGCTCGCTCACCCTCATTTGCAAGCGGATAGAACAATGTTGGATCTATGGCAAGAGCCGCGACGATGAAGAAGACTATCTCAGTTATGAGCATCACTGGATTTGAGACAAGTGAAATCGGACTCAATCGGAGTAAAGAATCGAGAAGTGTCTTTCCGGAGATCGCACTCCATAGTGACATCTTGTCATTTGGAGCATGCCTTTTTTCAAGAGTTTGAGAAGAAATTGAGGACAATTTTGTTTGTTCGCCCTGCTACACTTTTTCCTCTTTTTGGTGGATCTCTAGTTCGACAAATCATTCACGTGCATCACGCGAAGCTATTGACGTGCCCTTGGTAGTAGGAGAGGATTGGGCCAAGAGCAAGGAACGGAAAGAAAGTCAACACAACAAGAAGCAATATGCTCGCGACTAGAACTACACAAAAAGGCAAACTATCGGTTCTGATCGACGATGAGCCTGAAGTCCTCTTTCTTCCAATCATTGATCCTGAGATTGCAAGGAGGCAAGCTAAAGGGCCATATCTTCCCACAAACATCACAAGTGCTGTCGAGACATTGAAAAATAGAGTGTTTGCAGAAGCTCCAAAAAAATCTGATCCGTTGTTCGCGGCAGAACTAACAAACTCGTACAAAATTTGCGTGTAGCCAATCGAGCTAGAACTTACACCTATGGCGGAAGCAGCGCCGCTCGCAAAGGCTACGACCGTTGGAACAATGATGATCAAAGGATGAATCAGGAAAGCGAGCATGACCAGTTTGACGTCTCTAGCTGTGATCTTCATTCCAAGATATTCTGGAGTCCTTCCTGACATGAGACCCACTATGAAAATTGTGATTATGATGTACATGATCATGTACATGAGTCCAACGCCCTTCCCTCCTGGAATTGACTGCACCATCATGCCCATGAAGGCCGAAAGTATTGCAAGGGGATGCATGCCTGAAAGGTTTGAGTTAACGGATCCAGTGGTGACTGAAGTTGTAACGACAGTCCAAAATGTAGACATGAACCCCCCGAATCTTGTTTCAATGCCTGGGCCAACCTGAACTTGGTTTGGAATGAAGGCGATTATCAAATCAATTGCAAAAAGCGAATAAGCTCCTGCCACGACTGGAATGCTTTCTCTTCTCTTTCCGATCATTTGTCCAAACACAAAGGTGAGAGCCGTTGGAATGAGAAGCATAAGGAAGATCTCGGCCAAGTTCGTGATCGGAGTTGGATTCTGAAATGGATAAGCAGAGTTTGCACCATAGTATCCTCCGCCGTTCGTTCCGAGCTGCATTATTGAAACGAGAGACGCGACGGGCCCAACAAGGACAGACTGCGTAGCGCCCTCTACGGTTCTGACAGTTGAATATCCGCCGAGGGTTTGGGGTACTCCTAAATACACCAAAATGATTGAAGCAACAAAGCAAAGAGGAAAATAGAGTCTAGTGAGCGATCTCACAAAATCAACATAGAAATTGCCCAAGCCTTTTGAATTCGTTACGAATCCTCTTACCATTGCAACGCCGCAAGAAATTCCAGTCGCGGCAGAAGTGAACTGCAAAAATTGGATAGCAGTCATCTGGCTGAAGTATGAAAGCGTCTTTTCCCCAGCGTAATGCTGAAGATTGGTATTTGTTGCAAAGGAAACGACCGTGTTGAAGGCAAGATCCCAAGAAAGCGCGGAGAAATGCTGAGGATTGAGTGGTAGTCTACTTTGGAAAACAAGAATGATGAAGGCTATAAGCATCTGGACGATATTTAGGAGGAGCGCAGAGAGAAAGTACTCCTTCCATCCCATTGTGCGATCTTGGTCTACTCCAGATACTCTATAGATAATGTTCTCTATCGGGGAGAAAAAGCTATCAAGCCAGCTCGGCTTTCTAGTGTAGATTCGAACTATGTAGGAAGCAAGAAAGTACGATGAGACCAGAACTACTGCAAACAGGAGAACTAGGTCCAGTGCCTGAATAGGTTGGAGCATTCTGTTTCAGCGCTCTGCACCCATTTTTCCCTTTTCTCTTCCGTGCAATCTTGCGGGAAAAGTGTTCTTTCGAAATCCAAAGTAAAGCTTCTGGAAAGGGCTTGTTTTGTGCTCAAGAAAGACTTTGAACCAGCTTGTTGTGTGTGAGAGAGGTTTCCCACTAGCGAAATAGCGTTGCAGAATGCGGGGAGGAAGAAGGTGAAGCAGTGACAGTCGTGGGAACTTCGGAACGCTGCGTCTTCTCGAGATTGCCGTTCTTCACACATCTTGGTCCCTTATGAGAGTGTAAGACGATGGAGCTTACAGTGCTCTTTACCCCTTTTATCTTCATTATTCTGTTTTTCAGTACGTCTCTGAACTCTTCGATGTCGGAAGCAGAAACTAGCGATACAATGTCGAATTCGCCAGTAACTTCATAGAGCTCTTCCATGTTTGGAAGCTGGGCTAATTCGTTGACCACATCATCAAGATATGCAGACTCGACGAAAATGTCAACGAAGGCCAAAAGGCGTGACATCGAAAAACATCCTATCAATCCTAGTTTTCCAGCTTCTGATATAGAGCTTGCGGTGAGCCATGCACACTGCGAAATGCAACCCCTCTGCGAAAGAAATCTGATATTTGAGAAGAAGCTTAAAAGAGCAGGCCGCTTTTTAACTTGATTGTCTCGATCTAGGATCAGCATTCACAATTTCAGTGTTAGGCATACTAGGGAAAACGTTTGCTTCTAGAAATTTTGGCTTTCCGTCGGAGCTTGCCTTCTTAGAGATTTTTCTCTTTTACAAAAGGTATTGTCTATTATTTTTTGGAAATTCGATCTGATAGGATTGTACTACATTCGGGCATCTCTAACGACAAAACGTTGAAAGTAAAAAATGAGGCATCTCTAATGGGTAATATTTTGGTGCTGTGCAATGACGGGTTAGATCTATGTCGTGCGCATCACTTGGTATGTTGAAGGATGGATATATTCATTCCAGAACTTTCCATGGTAGAACTCTGGATCTGTGTATCTCACAAGGAGTAT
>CADDZS010000027.1 GCA_902812485.1 archaeon | reverse complement strand
TCGATCTTTGTCGTAAACGGCTAATGAAAGAATGCTTTCGGAAATCACTGTCTTTACCGAGCAATTTTTGGCCTTGGGGGAAAATAACAAGATACACCCCCCAACCCTTCTTTGTTGCTATCTAGAACCATTTGGACTGCCATTACCCAGACCTATTTGCATAAAAGTTGAACCAAATCCAGATTTGATTTTTCTACAGAGAGACCTCATTCGATTTCACTTCTCGCAACCTCAACTGGCTCGATATAATCTTGCGAATCTTCTCAAGGTTACATAAATCCCCAGAAAGACCATGTTGAGAGACACCAAGACATAGAATAGCTCCGTCCCGTCTGATGGCGGCGAAAGAGCGGTGGAGCCCCCAATTATTGTAGCTACAAGAAGTACCATGAAGATAATGAGATTTTTGTCGGATCGCAGTTCATCCAAGTCTTCTTTGCTTGCCAAGACGACAGATGCAGAGATCAAGAGTACCATCAAGACTAGCGCTTCAACCGAAGCGACAAAGAGAATGAGTGTTGCAAAGCTTAAGCTTAGGCTTACACAAAATACCGCCACACGTTGATGGATTCTCAAATGGGAAAAAAACACACAGCTCCTGTGAATCCTTCTAGCTCAAGGATAGTCATTTTACCATTTTCGGTTTCAACAGATGAATACACAGCTTAACAGTAGTTAACGTAGCCCCCCTTTCTCGGATTTACGTAAGATTGTTTATACACAAGTAGCGAGCAAGTAAAAGTATAGAGAGTGAAAAGTTAAAAAATGGAAGATGAGGCAGCTGCCCTAATTGATGCGAATGCCAAGGGTCAAAGCTTGCAAGTTGCCACACTTGGAGGAGGTTGCTTTTGGTGCACTGAAGCAGTCTTTTCAGAACTGAAGGGCGTAGAGAAGGTGGAGCCTGGATATTCTGGAGGGACTGTTCCAAACCCTACCTATGAAGAGGTCTGCTCAGATACTACTGGACACGCGGAGGTCGTCCAGATCAGTTTCTACCCAGATGTCATTACTTATGAGGACATCCTTCATGTCTTTTTCAGCGTTCACGATCCGACTACTCCCAATCGTCAGGGTGCAGACGTTGGAAGCCAATATCGGTCAGTAATTTTCTATCATAATGATGAGCAAAAGCGGATAGCTGAAAAAGTCATTGAGGAGGTTAACAAATCAGGTATTTGGGGCAAATCAAAGGTTGTAACTGAAGTCTCACCTTTCAAGGCCTTTTACAGAGCCGAACAATATCATCGGGAGTATTTTCGAAATAATCCAGGTCAACCCTACTGTAGAATAGTTATCGAACCGAAAGTCGCGAAGTTTCGAAAGCACTACCCAAACATGCTTGCAAACAGTAAGAAAGAACAAAATAGTCTTTCCAGTTGATGCAAATTTGATTTTAGAAAGAATGGAAAAAGCAGAGCAAGAGAAAAAAAGAGAAAGATGGAGGAACGAAGGCCTTCCTCTTAAGAGGAAGCCTTCTGCTTCTGCCGCTGGTTCTCCTTTTTATTGAGATTCCTTACTCGATTGCCAATCCTGCTAAGAAAGTCGATCAATTGTAGAGCTCTTCAGGGGATTGTCAGTTGTTCTCCTGGAAACACAAGGTATGGAGGATTGAGATTGTTTGCTTGGGCTATCGACTGCCACGCGACCCCATATCTTTCCGCGATCGAATAGAGAAAATCCCCGCTGACAACCCTGTAGCTAGATGATTGTATCTGCAGTTTCTCTCCGGCGAAGATCAAGTATGGTGATTGGATTCCGTTCTTTTGGGCAATTTGCTGCCAAGATACTCCGTAAATCTGAGATATCTTGAATAGATAATCTCCCGACTTGACAGTGTAGTATGTAGAGCCAGATATGGAAGAATTCGATGCGTTCGAGTTCGAACTGGGAGATGTATTCGACAACCCGTTGCTATTACTTCCTTGGGCTTGTTCTCCCGAGCCATAGAGTGCTACATGTTGATTTCTGAACATTTGAGCGTATGCAAACACTTGGTTCGAGTAGGCCCAATTTCTGTGACCGTTTTCCACAGCCCAAGACCCTATGTTGTATGCTTGAAGGGCAAGAGGTAGGTTACCGAACTGCCAGACTAGTCTTTGCAAATTCATGGTTCCATAGTATATGTTCGTCGTCGGATCAAACATTCCACTCCACGAACCCGTGTATCCGAGTGACTGGAATGTATCCGCTTTCAACTGCATCAGTCCGAGATCTCCCCATGGACTTATTGCATTTGGGTTGAACCAAGACTCAAGGAGTATCTGGCCCTTCACTACGAAAGGGTCGAGGCCGTGGGCTTGAGCTTGAGCCACAATTATAGAGTCGTACTGATCAAACTGCGGGTTCCCTGTGGCTATGGGGTCTATCGAGTAGGCCGCTGCTGAACCACCTGAGAGTTGACGATTTCCTTGATGGCCAATGGCAGTTAATACACTTGGAAGGAGTAAGCCAGCCGCGAAAAGGACGATTATACACTTTGTCCAGTTTGGGTTCCGGTTCAATTGCCTTCAAGCGCAACTGGCCTACAAGTTTTGCATTAATCACTTGTCTAGCTAATTACTTCAGATGCATTACTTGACCTAGCATTGGCCTTGCAAATGCAGCTAAATGCAATACGAGTAGATGCCCACTACTCATTCTATTTTGAACTTTGACTAATCGTCTGTCGTGCGTTTGATAATTACGAAGAGTCTTATTTCGTACTCTGGAGTGAGACAAAGAAAGAAAATAAAGGACAAATTGTTCGAGAGGGTCTCACACCCCTTCGTTGAACCATGTGATTCGTTGAATTGCCAGTGCTAAAGCTATGTGGAATACAAATTTTGCCCTTGAACAAAAATATGCCTTTGATGGGAAAAACAACACTTTTCTTCATCGTTGCAGATCGGGGTCAATTGGATTTAGCCTTGCACCATAAAGATGAGGAAGAACAGGACCAACTTCTCAAGCAGAAAGAAGAAGAAAATAAGGCTCGAAGAAGAAACAGGGGACCCTACAGGAAAGCGAAAATCTCATCTCTTCCAAAACGAAAGTGAAATCCATAGTCTACCAGTTGATGCATAACCGGTAAGAAAGAAGGAACCTGAGACTTTTCAAACTCTTGAGTAACGGTAGATCTGGTGCTCTAAGTCCTCTCTCTTTCGCGTCTCATTGGGGACTGCTTTTCTTCGAGCTAATGAGTATGATTGCGAACCCAGCAGCACCGAGTGCTAGTACGAGTGCTACCCAAGGACTGAGATCGAAGACCTGAAGCACAACTTCCTTCAGTAACATGCCCAGCTCAAAAAACATAGGCCCAGGCTTCGTGTGCGTGCCTTCTGAATGAGAACGTTAATTTTTCTATTTTATTTTGTGATAATTTGTTTACAATATAGTTTCCCCATTGAGAATAAGTCTCTCACATTGCTTTCATTTTGGGAGGGACTGTCATAGTTTCTTTTACCATTGCCGTCTTGCCCTAGTTTCTCCTTCCCTTGGTATTCAATTCCAACGCAGTGAGGGGGTCGTTGTTGAGACGCGCCTCACTAGATTTGCAGTCCTTTCTCTGAGTTCTTCCGGAGAGAGAAATCTTCTGACTATCTTGCCATCCCTCAATAGTGGGCGTAGAAGCGAAGTGTACTTCGTCGCCACTCGGGTGGTGATTCCATTTTTAAGGGTCACGATATCGGAAAAGTTGCGAATGTCTCGAAATACTCTCTTCCTTCCAGAAAGATCACCTCTTTTAGAAATTGGGATTTCTTTGCCTCGTCCATCGCTTATCTCAACGATCTTTCCGCCAAAATCGATAACGGGCGCTGCTGAAAGGCTCGTTCCCACACCAAAGCCGTCCACCACATCTCTCAGATCCGACACCTCCTTCTCATCGAGGCCCCCGGACACGAAAATTTTCACATTCCTACCTCCTCTGTGGGAAAGCTCCCAGCGCACTTCCTCGACAATCTTTTTCAGATCTCCTCTTCGACTCGAGGGTGTGTCGAGCCTCACCCCATACAAGTCTCGACCAAGGGCTTCTATCGCCCTGATGGCTGCAAATTTCTCGTCACTGAAAGTGTCTATAAGGGCAATTCTCGGAACATTTCGTGGAAGAGCTTCATTGAAGAGTTTCCATGCCTTCACCTCATCCCCTACGCAGAGAATGAAAGCGTGAGGCATGGTTCCACTTGGTTCCATTCCGAGGAGCTTTGCTCCTAGAACGTTTGATACACTGTTCATCCCGCCAATGAAAGAGCTCCTCTCAATCATCGGAGCTAGAGCAGGGTGGACCCTCCTTGTTCCAAAACTGATTACTGTCTTTCCACGAGCCGCGAGTGAAAGACGAGCCGCCTTTGTGCAAACTCCACTAGCTTGACAAAGGAATCCCAAAATAGGGTTCTCGTATTTCGCGAACGTCTGATATCTGCCCGTGATTTGCATTACGGGTTCGTAGAGAGCAGAATCTCCTCCTGTGAGAAAGACTTCTCCTTCTTCCATCGAGTCTACGTCAACAGGGATTCCCTCTAGTAGCTTCGCAACCTCGTATACACCACACAATACGAGCCAATTTGAATCGGGGAACGGACTCTTTCTAGTGTACACTTCCATTGTAACAACAGGGTCTATACCCCCGTGACGCAAAGCTTCCAGGGTATACTCGAAATAAACGTCCGTTGTTGCAGCATCTTTGATTTCATGTTCTTTTGGAAGCCAGAAAATTCTGTCGTTTAGATCTCTCTGTGTATTTGTTGTATCGCGTTGTTCTGTCATGAGAATGAAATCCACCCGCCGATTATCCCTTTGGACTTCCTCTCTTTGTTTGTATTTCTAGTCTTCAGAGATTCTCTTTCTTGCATGCAATGCGCTGACCTTCCATTTACATGCGTCTATTTTAAAGCAATAGCGAAAATATCTCGTTTAACAATTCACTCACACAAGCTGGTAGCTCTTTCCCGTTTAGGTTCGCTTTGAGGGGGAGAGAGTAGGAGAAAGGAAATAAGAGGGACAAATTTGATCAACTCATTTGAAGTGAAAACTTCTGGAGTATTGTCAAATGAGTGCTAACGATGCCAGAGCTGGTGAAGTGACATCGGCTTCGGCCAAGGTATTCGGTGGAGTCGTATACGAATGTGTTAGGTGCGGAACCAAAGTCACAGCAGATGAACTTGCGCAACTCCCTGAAATCAAGTGCATTTGTGGATATAGAGTTCTAAAGAAGGCAAGGCCACCGGTCGTAAAGCAGGTAAAAGCGATATAGGCAGGAAAAAAGCACAAGCAAACGCTTGCATGCATTTCATATTTTCTTATCTTGCGTCAAGGCTTTTTCTTCTTTTCACTTGGCTAACCTGGAGGACGAAATCATAGAAGGGTTTGTATCTTCGTCAATCGACGAAAGGATCTTCGAGAAAAAATGTAATTGTTTTAATCTTGAAAGAGGGTAAACAGGTAGAAAATCTCCTTGCGTAGCACTACACCAATTGGCATCGATGGGTACGGTGCCTACCTTCCTTGCTATAGATTACCGACCACTGAGGTAGCAAGAGTTTGGCATGGAGGAGGAAGTGGCCCAAACAGGGAAAAGGCGGTCGCCTCTGTAGACGAAGACACAACTACAATGGCCGTTGAATGCGCAAGGATTGCGGCTAATATGGCCGGGATCAATGGAAACCTCGGGGCGATCTTCGTTGGTTCAGAGTCGAAGGTCTATGCGGTCAAACCCACCAGCACGATAGTCGCACAAGCGCTTGGATGCCACAATCTCCTAGCGGCGGATTTTGAGTTTGCCTGCAAAGCTGGAACTGAAGCGATGCAAGTCATCAGCGGTCTCGTAGGATCCGGTATGATCGAGTATGGAATGGCAATTGCAGTGGACACCGCTCAAGGAAGGCCAGGAGACGATCTCGAATTCACTGCTGCGAGTGGGGCAGCCGCCTATGTTTTAGGGCGTTCAGGAAGGAACAGCCTCGCGAGAATCACTGGGAGTGTTTCATATGTTTCAGACACAGGGGATTTTTGGAGAAGACAGGGTCAGAAATATCCGCGTCATCTTTCTCGGTTTACTGGAGAACCAGCTTACTTTCACCATGTTGAAGCCGCAGTCAAGAACCTCCTTTCAGAGTTCAATTTGAAACCTTCCGATTTTCAATATGCAGTCTTTCACCAGCCAAATCCTCGTTTTCCGGTTGAAGCCGCGACCAGACTGGGGTTCAGCATGAAGCAAATTGAGACTGGACTCCTAAATCCAATGATAGGGAATACGTATTCAGCCAGTTCTCCCCTTGGTCTTGCCGCGGTTCTAGATGTCGCAAAGCCGGGAGACAAGATTCTACTCGCATCGTTCGGATCTGGAGCCGGAAGCGATGCTTTCATCATAGAAGCAGAAGAAAGCCTCCCTGGGAAGAGAAAGCATGGAATCCCAGTCAGGGAACTGATTGACAATTATGTTAGGATAGATTACGCGATGTACAGCAAATATAGAGACACGCTTCACAGATAGCGTTTGCAATTTGGGATACAAGTGACACTCAGAGTGAAAAAACAGCAAGACTTCATTGAATTAGAGGAGATTCAAAGCAGTTACAGGCGGAAAGAGGAGGAAGAAGAACGAGAGAGAACTGTAGTCCTTCTTCTCTCTTTTCCATTTCAAGAACGAACAATTTGTTTGCTCCTCTAAAGAATCAAAACGAGCCAGAAGGGTTTAGGAAGAAAACGCATGAACTCCCGAGTATACATCTTGGATGTCGGGTTGACTAGGGTAGGTGATCACTGGAAGAGCTCCATCCAAGAACTTGCATACGAATCGGCAAAGGGGCTTTTGCATCGAAATTCGCGTTCAATCCCCTTCGATGGACTTGTCGTAGCAAACGCCCTCTCAGAAATCTCTTCTTCGCAACAAAATCTCGGGCCACTTATCGCCGACGCCCTTCAACTTGACAATGTGGAAGCGATCGAAGTCGAGGCGGCTGGTGCATCTGGAGCTGCTGCAGTTCATGTGGCTTCAAAAATGCTCTCTTCAGAGCACTGGAAGAAGTGTCTCGTGATAGGCGTTGAGAAGATGAGAGATCTTGAACCTTCGAAGATCACACTTGCTCAGGCGCTTTCTGAACAGGCAGAATACACTCATTTTTTTGGAATGTCATTGGCTTCTCTAAATGCTCTTCTTGCGAGACTTTACATGTCAGAGTACGGGACGACTCGTGATCAACTCTCCTCCTTCCCCGTAATAGCTCACAAGAATTCTTCGACTTGCGAGCATGCACAATTCAGAAAGAAATTCAGCAGGGATGATGTTTCAAGGTCGGAGATTGTATCCGATCCTTTGAGGGTGCTAGACTGTGCTCCAGTTGGTGACGGTTCTGCGGCAATCATCCTTGCATCTGGAGAGGAAATGGATGCTCAACAGAGAAGGAATTCGGTCGAGATTGTGACAAGTGAGAGCGCTTCGGGAAGGGTGAATTTCTTTGAAAGAGATGACATGCTAGAATTTATGTCGACTAAAAAGGCGGCCGATAGAGCATTTCTAAAAACAGGTCTCTCGATCGATGACATTGACATCTTTGAGATTCATGACGCTTATTCTGTGGGCGCGGCTTTGATTTGCGAGGCACTCGGCTTATCGAAGAGGGGTGAAGCATGCAAGGATGCGGTCTCAGGCAAATTCGATCTAAATGGTCAGTTTCCGATATCAACTTTCGGAGGCATGAAGGGGAGAGGTTATCCAGTGGGCGCGGCAGGAGTCTATCAGTTCTGCGAGGCGTTCATGCAGCTAAAGGAAAAGGCTGGTTTCAACCAAGTCCCTAATGCGAGGAGAGCCCTGATTCAGACAATGTCTGGAATTGACTCTTCTTGCTTTATCCACATTCTTTCGACTCAGCACAAGGGCTAGGAAAAAAAGAAGCAAAAGGGAGGTATGAAGATAACAAATTGTCCATTCCGTTCTGGAGAAATCGAGACAGATACTACAGAATGCTCGGAAGCAAGTGCCAAAAATGCGGCAAGGAATTCTTTCCTTCTGTTTTGGTGTGCAGGTCGTGCCACTCGACGGATGTAAAGGATTTCGAAATGCCGCAAAGTGGAAAGTTGCTAAGTTACACTCTGCAAAAGGAGAGCATTTCAGGATTCGAAGATCAAGAGCCTATGGTGTTCGGGCTTGTTGAGCTCGATAACGGAGTCAGAGTTGTGGCCCAGATTGTTGATACTCCATACGAAGCGCTCAAAATGGGAACCAAAGTAAGGACAGTCTTTAGGAAGGTCAGGACTGACGGAGAGTCTGGACAAATCTATTACGGCTACAAATTCGCTCCTGTTCGGGTAACAAGCCACTAGCTTAGCCGCAGTTTCCTTTAAGACCTGTTATTTGAGCTTCATATTGCTGTCCTTTGCGACAATGGTTCTTCTCGTAAACTTTGTTAGCTTGAATCTCTCCCTACAGCGGGAATCAGTCTTTCAGGGAAAATCTTCTTAACAAAACAAAACGAGGCATTGTTGGAGCCTTGACTTCGGAGAGCGAACAGTCGACAGTACGCCCTGGTGCTCAAAGTTCCCCTGAAATCCAAAGAAATCTGAGAAAACTCGGCTACGATGAGCTGATTAGGCTTTGCCTTGAACGGGGTTTCTTCTTTCCATCTGCTGAAATATATAATGATTCACCGGCAGGCTTCTGGGAATACGGCCCGCTTGGACTTTTGATGCGTGAAAACATCGTCAGGGAGTGGAGACGTAGTATAGTCAGAAGAGATGACATGCTCGAAATCGATGGATCAGTGATTTTGCCAAAGATCGTCTTCGAAGCCTCTGGTCATCTCGGAAATCTTGTTGATCCAATTGTGGAATGTACAAAGTGCAAAACAAAAATCAGAGCTGACAAGTACGTAGCAGAAAAGACAGGACTTGAGATCGATGAGAGGCTCCAGTCGGAGGAGCTCGAGGCACTAATTCAAAAGTATGGTCTCAGATGTCCAAAGTGCGGGGGAGAACTGGGCAAGCCGTCGAAATTCAATATGATGTTTCGGGTTTCGATCGGCGCTGAAGGATCTGAAGCATATCTGAGACCAGAGACTGCGCAGAGCATCTTCGTAGATTTCGCACGCCTTTTCAAAACCATGCGGATCAAACTCCCGATCGGTATAGCTCAGGTTGGGAGAAGCTTTCGAAATGAGATCGCACCGCGCCAAACACTGGTTAGGCTTCGTGAGCTTGTTCAAGCTGAGGTTGAGGTTTTCTTTGATCCTCAGGCTGAACCGCCAATTGATCCTTCAAAATTTGATTCGGTGAGTACAGTTGTGATGAATTTCTCTCCACAAGGAGTCAGTAAGGAGAAGAAGCAAAAGGACGTGCAAGGAGAGCGCGAAGTTGTGCAGTTAGATACAATAAAAAGCGTTGAACTTACAGGAACAAAGATTTTCAGCTACTATCTCGCTCTCCTTCAGCAATTTTACGAATCGATCGGATTTCCCAAAGAGAAAACAAGGTTCAGAGAGCTTTCTCCCTCCGATCGTGCTTTTTACACGACAAAGGCCTATGATTTTGAAGTCATGTGTAGTCTTGGGTGGCTTGAGCTCGTTGCCTGTAACTACAGGACTGATTATGACCTTTCAAACCACGCAAAGATGAGCGGGAAAGATCTGTCGATAATGGACGAAAAAACAAAGAGAAAGCTCATCCCACACGTAATAGAGCTGAGTATCGGAATAGACAGGACTCTATTTTCGATGCTAGATATTGCCCTTTACAGGGATGAAGATAGGGAAATCCTCCGCCTAAATCCGAAGGTGGCTCCATACCTTTCGGCAGTTTTTCCGCTCATTTCGAAGCCAGAATTTGAATCGCTCGCAAGTAAGATATTCCTCGATCTAAAGCAGGAAATGGGGTTTGCGACTTTCTACGATGATTCTGGTGCGATTGGAAGGAGATACCGCAGAATGGATCAGGTGGGGACGCCCTACTGCATAACTGTGGATGCGCAGACCTTGCATGATGGCACAGTGACCCTCCGAGAAAGGGATTCCATGAAGCAGAGGCGAGTTCCAGCTGGCGATATTCGACGGCTTTTGCGATCGCTCAAAGAAGCTTGAACCTAGAGCAATCCGATGGAACCGAAAATCCAGTATAGCGCAATAGAAACTAATGCTCCTGATAGCGCTCCAATAAAATTGACTACGTTATTATCGATAAACCTGTGGCCTTTCACAAGTTTAGTCGGCCTCGAATGATGAAAATTCTCCTCTGTGAGCGCTCCGCAAACCTCGCATTCTGAGGTTGCTTGAAACTTCGCCCCAACTAAACTGTCAATAGTAGTTCCAGCGAAACCGCCAAGCAACACGGACGGGAACACCGAAACAAGACCAGATCCATTGAATTTTTGCGGCACAACCAAGATTACTCCAAGAATTCCCATAGCTAGAGAAGAAACAAAAGCTGCGATCTCTCCGAGTGATGATACACCCCCCGATGTTCCAGGCTTCACTAATTTCCTAAGATTTGTGATAAGCCTAGGATTCGATTTGCTTAGCAATCCAACTTCAGTTGCAATAGTGTCAGACATCGCGGCCGAAATTGAACCTATGAATGCGACAGCGAATATGTCCTCATGTAAATAGATCTCGAGAAGGGAAGCACCTAAGGCAACACCCGCATTGGCAAATGTGTTTGGCCATGATCTTGTCCCGCTCTTTTCTTGAGCAGACCCAAGCTTCAACTTGTAGTCATACCTGAATCGGGTGAGTACTGAAGACACCCCGAAAAACGCAACTATAACTACAAGCCAACCAAATCCTCCGGCTAAGAAAGCAACAAAGGAAACGGCATAGCCAGCTATTGCACCTTGAAGATCGATAGCCTTGCTTCTGAATGCAATCAGTGCGAGAGCAAATATCAAAACCGCTCCAAGTATGATCTCAAAGGGAGAAGAGATGTCTATCAATCGCTTACTTACCTACTGAATCTCTCTCGTTTACTTTTCGCTTGTTGGATTGATTGTCAGATTTTTCTTTGAAGAAAGTCTTTACCTTTCGATATCTATGTGAGCTTCTTCTTTTCCTAGCTTGAGCGATTTGTCCTAAAGGATTTTTCAGCCATGCTTTGAGAGTGCTGATAACGATTGAGCAATTTGATTTTCGTCCTTCGCCCCTGATAACACAAGAATGATTCTCTCCCGTTCCGCGAGTTCTCTTCCGACCTGATCGACTTCTTTGGGACCGTGCATCACGACCATCCTCGGCTTCAGATGGCCGACTCTTATTGCGACCATTGGAGATCTCCCGAGGCCTACCTTTGTAAAAACGAGCACTCGCTCGGTCGTCGCGCCAAAGATCTTGTAAAATTCAAACCCCGAAAGTGCATAGATAGTTTTGATACTATCTAAAACAGTGTATCCATAAATTTCGTTATTCAGTTTTTCGGAGCCAGTCACCACAGACCCTTCAACGAGCCTTACGATGCGTCTTGCCTTGATCGGCTCTCGAAATTCCCCAATCGATAGAATAGCTGTTCTTTCATCTTGCTCTATCTTTCGGGAAAGCAATCTGTGGTTATTCTGATCAAGTTTCACGAGTGCATTGACGTAACGCTTTATGAATCCAGCTCCAGGTGAAGCTCTTCTCCCGGTTTCATAGTCGCTCAGGACTGAAGGAGAAACCCCCATCTCTTCTGCAAGCCAAGACTGTTTGATAGCTATCCTGTCCCTCCACTTCCTAAGAGCTTCTCCTGGGTTGTCGCTTAGGACAATGTCGCCAGCTATTTGAGAAGCAAAGTTCTCTTCCATCTTTCTTTCGAAGCGATACGACGATTGTCGATTTAAACGTTGTTTGGGGGGCGAATCGCAAAGGGAGGAAATTTCATTCCTGCTTGGGAGCCTGAAAAGAGGGAAAGAGTAAGCCGGAGCAGTCCGGGGAAAAAATAGATTATATGATCGACAGTATGTGGATTAACACTTTTGATTTTCTTGAAATCAAACAGCGATAAATTTCATTCACTTTCAAAAAGTCTTGCTCGCAATGAGGATCTTTCTGTGATGATCATTCGACTGAGATCTGCCGAAGAATTTCTTAGTTTGCCCCAGCGTCAGAAACTTTGCCTCTGAAACCTTAACAAGCATTGGGAGATCAGAAACAATCTTCCCGAGCACTAGGCAGTGCCTTCTAGGTAGAGTCCGTACAATCGATCGTATGGTTTCTGAATCCGCGGTTGAAGCCTTTGCTATCATGTCAAGATCAGCCTCGTTTGTGAAATTGAAGAGGAAGATGTTGTCGGCCTGTCTGTAAATGCCCTCCTTGATCGCATCAGGCTGGTTTGTTATGAGTGTCGTGAAAATTCCAAAGTGGCGCATTCTTGTGACTATGTCATCCCAGTAGGTTTCCCTGAGGTAAAGATGAGCTTCCTCTGCGAACAGGAATGTGGGTGGAATGATCTCCCTTTCCAAAAGTTGTACTAGTTTACTCAGAACGACCTCCACAACCAACCTCTTGACAAGTGAGGAACACTTCTTCAGCGAGACGATTATTGCTCCTCCTAGAGGTTGTAGGTTAGTTATCAATTCCCCGAGCCTAGTCTCGCTCTCGTCTTGAGATGAGCAAAAGAATCCAGAACTTTTCATTAACTGAAATCTTGAATGCAGTGCGTCCTTCACGAGTTCGTTGCATCTCCATGTCTGGATCGTTTCCTCGAAAGATTGGAGATTCAGCTTACCATGCTGCTTCAAATATTCTATGATCCTTATGAATTCCCTGAGAGAAGCCCCGGGGGCATCAAGAACATGTTGCATCAGAGAAATGAGACTGAACTCGCCAAGGTAATCAAACGAGACTTTGAAGTTCCTTCCTGGTTCGAGTAAAACCACTCTTTCAGAGATTTCATTCCTTGTCCCATCGGTGCGATAGGCAAGACCCTCGTACTCGTTATTCAAGTCAAAGATTACTACAGTGGCATGATTCCTTACTAGTGAACTCACAATTATTTTGGATAGATGAGATTTCCCACTTTCCTTCTTTCCTGTGATGATCGATAAGTTTCCATCCATTGCCTCCCCTAGAACGGTGAAGGCTTCTCCATCCTTCGTTGTACCAATCTCTATTCGTGCCATGCCGGTTTGACCGGAAAGATCAAGAAGCTTTGATTGAGAGATCTTTCTTATTTTGGATCTTGCACGCGAAGGGAGCCAAGAAACATTTGGAAGCATGAGTCCATTCTGGATGCTACCCCGAATTTTGCATTTTAACAGTCGCATGTCTTTGATAAGCTCGGAAACACTTGCTATCTCATGAGGGTCGAGATCAATTCCTCTCGCGCTAGCTTCTAGGATCTGATCTCTTATTATATCCTCAGTAAGCGACTGACTGGGAATGTAGGATTCATCGTATGCTTGAACTATGATGGATCCGAGCTCCTTTTCATCAACTATCTCGAGATAATCACCTTGTGAGACGGACTCACCTGGAAGCGCCACTATAGAAATAACATCCCCAGATTTTTCGAGGATTCTAATGGCTTAGCTCACTCTCCCTCTGCGATACTCAAACTAGCTTTCCTAGGACAGTAGCTCGGAGATCATCTGAGGGAACTTGGGTCAAACGGTACTTTCTCGAGAGATAACCTCGAATGGAAGATATTAGAGCGGAATCCATTGTGCAAAGATGATGGGCGAGCCGGAGAGTTTCGGGGTACCCGCGGTATAGAACGTCATTGTGCTTGAGATCTGAAAGTACTTGGGGATCTTCCTCCAAATTGCAGGGAGACAAATCAACCCTAAAGACTGGAGAGTTTGCGGAGAATTTTACAATCAGCACCCGAGCTGTGACGTTAGGCATCAAGATACGTAATGTGGTTGTAATGTCGTAGTACAATGAACCTTCTTTACAAGTGCTCAACTCAGAACATACTGCTGCAACGAGACTTAAACCAGAAGCCTTCGAAACCCCGATCAACTGATTGAAGTTTTGCTCACATTTTTTCTCTACGTCTTTGAGCGAAAATCCTCTTGGTTCAAAAATTGAATTTCGCAGTGCGCCATCAATCAGCAAGAGAGCGTCAGATGTACCCCCGGCTATCTGAGCTTGCGCAAATCTCTCGACCACTATTCTAAGGAATCTTTCAGCAATGTTGTGATCCGAAAGGAGAACTTTCTCTAGTTTGAGAGAAAGCCCGAGGCCGCGGAGAAATTCTCTTGCATTTTCATTGTTCAAATAGAAAATTACGGGTCCGATTCTCCTATAGCTTTGAATTTTGGATCCAAAGGAGAACACAGCGGCTGATCTTCCTGCATAAATGGCACCGTCTTCTGTTTCTCCAATCAGCACGCATGATGAATCTATTCCAGCGACAAGCCGTTCTCTTGGTTGAGCGCTGAACCTCCTTGGCGCTTCCAATCCAAGGCCTTCGGACACATTCTTGAAGCACTGGAGTGGAATGCACTCTTTAGAGTAGTCTGTCCTAAAGAGAACCCTCTTTCCGAACAGTTTCTCAAGACTCGAATCGAATTGTTTGAGTGTGTATTTACCTTCGAGTGAAGCGTTCATGCTTGCAAGAACGTTTAATTGATTGTTCAACATGCGCAATACAATAGCAAAGGTTCATGGTTTTAAGTATTGCGCATCTTGCGCAACATATGGTTGTGCAATAAGAAGTGTCTAGCCAGACAAAGATGGATCAAATAACAGTTCGCCTCAAGAGGGGCGGCTGGGAGATTGAGATCACGTGCTCTGAGGAAAAGCTGAAACAAGCCATCGACAGTGTTCTTTCGAGTCTTTCCTCCACTTCCGCAAACCCAAACGTCACAGCCGAATCGGGAGTCTCCGAAGGATCGAAAAAGACGTGTCGTGGCCTAATTGTGGATCTTTGGCAGGAAGGCTGGTTTTCCGAGGGTCGAAGTCTCTCTCAAGTGGATCAGGAAATTGAAAGAAGGGGGTATCATTACGACAGGACAGCTGTATCTCACGCCTTGACAGATCTTGTTAGAGAAAATATACTTACAAGAGACGGGCCTCCCCGCAACTATGCGTACGTGCAGAAAAAACCTCCAACCGTCGTAACACAATCAATTCAGAAAAGGGCAACAACTAGTCAAGGAAATGAATCAAAGCGCACGTCAATAGAGCTCAAAACCGAACAAGGAGAAGCCGATGCATTTTGAAGGACGAAGGATGAAATCTCACTGAGACCTTTTCGTCTGTTTTCCCTTTCTTTCCAGCACGTTTGCAAGCCAATCTATCCCCTGTGTCGTTATGCTGAACCTTGATTCACCCTCCACCGTTTCCTTCAAAACATAGCCAGTCTTTGAAAGTTCGCTTAGTCTTGAGCTCAGAGACTTTGGATTAAGTCCTGTTAGCTGTTGCAGTTCTGAAAGAGTAAGGGAGGAAAGTCTTGGAGAACCTGAGTAAGAAGAGTAAGAGGTCTCGTATCCGATTTTCTGCGCAACGAGCTGAAGCGCAACGAGTTCCTTGTCACTATATTTGTAATCATTGCTCCAGACTCTTGGCCCCTCTGGCGTAAGCTTGACGTACTCTCCAAACTTTTCCACCAAATCTCTTGGCCCGAAGCGAACCAAGAGTTTCTTGGCTAGTTGTAATTCAGGAATCTGCCGAGAGATGAACTCATTCACTGACCTCAAAACAGCTTCCGGCTCGCCACTGAAATCGGTCTTCAATTCCCCAAAAGATATCGAAACAGTCAACTTGGCATCGCTTTCAGGGCCTTCTCGAGGCATCGCCTCATCATGCTTTTCCTCTCCTGCATGTTCTTTGCTGTCTTGATCCAAAAGCGACAATTCTTTCCAACCCTGTCAGTAAGATCTTACCGTTCAGTCATCCGACTCCTTTGGCGTTCAATTCTTGCGCAGTAAGGTATGATTGTAATCTTTCTGTCAAAACGTCGCTTACGATCTTGCCATCGACTCTTCCTCGTGCGAGCTTCATAATCTTGCCCATGAGCATCCCCTTTGCATCTTCTCGCCTCTCCCTTACGAGTTTCTCATTTTCCTTTATCAGTCCGTCGATTATATTCCTAAGATCAGATACACTCATGGCTTTCAGACCTGCTTTTTCGAGTGCTCTATCAACGCTTTTCTCCTCCTCTGGAAGAGTACAGAGTAATCGAAGTACTTCTTGAAGAGCCTCTTTGGCGAAGGTTCCTCGATCAAGCTCTAGAAAAACGTCTTTAATCAGATCATTGCTGAGCTCTTGAACGTTCATTCCCTCTCTTTCAAGACTCTGGAACATTTCGACGAGAACAGATGCAACAAAGCGGGAAGAAAGCTTCGTTTTCTCAACCACTTCTTCGAAGATCTCCTTCCTTTCCGAATCAAAAAGGGGTTCTGCAACCTGTTTTGGGAGATCGTACTTTTCAGAGAAACTCTTCACTAATTTCTCCCAAGGCTCGGGAATTTCCTTCTCAAGACGCTTTATCATATCTTTGGAAATCTTGATGAGTGGAATATCAGTCTCTGGATACATTCTGGCCGCACCAGGCCTCGGCCTTAAGAAGAAAGTCTCCCCCTCTTGAGACGCCCCTCTAGTTTCAGCCGGAGTACCTGCAATTAGCTCCTTTAATCTGTTAGAAATAGCCTCAGATGCACGCTGCACTCTCAATGTTTCTCCTGAGAGCAGAACAAAGGCGTCTCTCCCCGACATTCCAAGACTCAGTTTCAGTTTTCGAACCTCGTCTTCGGTGATGCCGTAGGCTGGAAGTTCGTCAGAATGGATTACTCCGCCAAGGCCGTAGGTTCTAGCAATTGCTCCGAGCTCCTTTCCAACTCTGTAATGAAGAGTGTTCTCTTTTCCAATGTATCCTGCAATCTTCTCTGCAATCACGCAGTAAATTGAGGTTGGATGGTCTACATGAAGAGATCGCTTCAAGACTTCCGATTTTGTTTCTGAGAATAATGAAGTTACGTCGTGAATTGATGTGGAAATGCTCGATCCGCCAACTAGCTTTCGGATTTCCCCAGCCAAGTCAAAGAGAAATTTCTGTCGAAGGGCTTCATACTTTATTACTTTACTTAGCATGTCAAGCTTCTGGACGCCTTTGACTTCCACGACCTTTCCGTCCATTACTGACATGTTGATGTCCTGTCTTATGGAGCCGAGGCCACGAGCAACCCTACCAGTAGAGCGCATGAGCCTTCCGAGCGATCTCGCAGCTTTTTCTACATCTTCTGGAGATCCTTCGATGGGCTCCAGTGCAACTTCGACAAGCGGTGTACCCAGTCTGTCAAGTGCATACATCCTAGCATCTTCCTCTGTGGCGGCTACTTCTGAGCGATCAAGAGCCCGCGCCGCATCCTCTTCAAGTGTAACCGTCTGAACACGAACATAACGCATGTTATCTCCATCATTCTGCTCGTCGCATCGAAAGCTCAATCCTCCTCCCAGAGCAATTACAGCAGTTCTTTGGAAACCAGAGGTGTTCGAACCGTCCACCACGATCTTTCTCATCACATGAACCTCGTCAACTATCCTCGAGCCAAGAGCCAATGAAAACAGGATCCCGGACTCCAGAGCCTCTTCATTCAATGGGTGAGGAGGCTCTTCATCAGCTTCTACGAGACAGCTACTCCTTTTGTCCGCAACGTAGACAACCTTGATCAACCTTCGTGATTCGAACTTTGCGGCGACATCCATTTCGCCGAGCTCGGAGGTCGTAGGGCGCAGTATTCTCATGAACTTCAGCTCATCTTTTGGCGTGCCTTTCTGAGGCCTGAAATTTGCATCCTTCGACGAGCTTGCTCCTCTTGCTCTCCTGCCATCAAAAGACTGCCTCTCTAGATTTTCAAGACTCGCAGGATTGTAAGGAGGACAGTTACAGAACAACTTGTGCGTGGTTGAAAGCTGCTGATGAAGCTCTATACCTACCTTCAGCTTCATAGCTTTGTAATCAGTCCCATCTTCTCCTTCTTGAGATAAGGGTGTTAGTTGGAACAACTCAATACCTACGCTCCACAAAGAGAGGCAAATAAAATGAAATCAACTTTCCTAAAGAACGAGGCGCGGAACGATTTCTCCGCAAAGATTTGTCGTCATGATTTCTTTGATCAAATCAGATGAAAAATTGCCTAGCGCCCAAGAGAGTTTTGCAAGGGCTGTTTCTGCAAGCATATTTGCAAGGGGGGTAACTCCAGCTTGAAGCAAGTCTCGACCAGTTCGATATACGTTTAGATCTACACTTCCCCAAATACACTGGGATGTCATGCCAACGAAAACTCCCTCCTTTGTCAACTCTGAAATCTTTGAAACCGTCTTCGATGACACGTGACCAAGACCGGTCCCTTCCAGAATTATCCCCCTTGCATGAAGATCCTCCAACAAGAAGTCTAGAATCCTTGGATTGAATCCGGGATAGAATTTGACTAGCGATACAGATGAATCGAACCTCGTCCGAAACTTCAGGTTTGCGTCAATTGCGGCCTTCGTTGCAATAGATTTTTGCTTTTGCTCCTCTTGAAGGGGCCTTCCAATGTATTCCAACTCGTCGCCACGAACAAATGCAAATGGCTCAATATCGATTGACTGGAAAGCATCCCTTCTACTCGTGTGGTTCTTTCGTACCCTTGTCCCTAAATGGATAGCAATCGAATCGTCGCTCGTCGATGCATGCATTGCAACAAAAACTCCTGGAACCTCTGAAGTTGAGGCAAAGCGAACGGCCCCGAGAAGATTTAGGGCAGAGTCGGAAGAGGGTCGATCAGAAGACCTTTGAGAGCCGACGCAAACGACAGGCACGTCTATTCCTAGAAGAGCAAAACTCAAAGCGGCAGAGAGAATGCCTAAGATATCAGTTCCAGACATAATTACAACTCCATCTGATCCGCTTTGTGCTTTCTCAATCGCCTTCTCCGCGATTGTTTGCCAGTGCTTTGCTTCCATATCCTCGCTGAAAATTGAAAATAGGAGTTCGGGTCTTACATCGGCTATTCTTCCAAGTTCTGGAATAGCAGCGTAAAGATCCTCTGCACTGAGGGCGGGATGAACTGCCCCGGTGACGTAGTCGATCTTACTAGCTATCGTGCCTCCAGTGCTTAGGAGGGAGACAACTTTTTCCTGTCCACTGACTCTCTCTTCCTTAGATTTGATACTCTTGCTCGCAACTTGTCCTTGGAAGGAGCTGCTTTCTCCGGTCTTTCCCTCCTCTTCAACTATTTGTATCGAGTCTATCGAAGCTATGTTGACACCAATGTTGTATCCGGATTTGAGTTTCAAAACTATGTGCTCATCATCTGCGCCGTGATATCTGGGCAAAAGCAGCCCAAGTGTTTCAGTTCGGTCTTTTGAAACTATTCTTATTTGCTGTCCCACTGATAATCCAAATCTTTTGAGAAGCGCGAGACTCTTTCCCCTGTAACCTTCTAGGGTCTCTCCTACTCCGTGGAAATGCGTCAAGCCACGAGCGTTCGCGGAAGATTCTTCAGATGACAACGAATCGGATTTCAAGAACGGCTTCTTCTCTAGGCAGTGCTTTTTGTATGTAAAGGCTTGGCTCTAGCCATGATTAGTAGGAGAGAGAGGAGGATGCGCCCCCCTCACATTTCTCAGAGGGCGTTGAAACGTACCAAGCTCGTCCGGAGTTTGATAAGATTGTGTTTATCTGTAGTAGGGAACTGCGACCTTCTCGACCGGCTTGCCTTCTCTTGAAGTCTTTACCTTTCTGATCGCGTCTTCAAAGTGTTTCATGGTAACTGCAGCCTCTGCAGCATGCTTCTTTGCGTCTTCAGGTTTCGGATAAATCGCGATGTATTCCTGAAGGACGAGCGAAACTGCAGTGTTGACAACGGCCGTAATGTCGGCCCCGCTGAAACCGTCAGTCATTTCAGCTATGCGATCGAAATCCAACCCAGCCGCTATTGGCCTGTGTCTTGTCTGGATTTCGAGTATTTGTTTCCTTGCATTCTTGTCTGGCGGAGGTATGTAGAGGAGCTTGTCGAAGCGACCTGCTCTTAAAAGAGCAGGATCTACCATGTCCATCCTGTTTGTCGCGGCCAAAACTACAACCCCAGAAAGAGATTGGATGCCGTCGAGCTCCGTCAGAAGCTGGCTCACTACTCTCTCCGTAACCATGCTGTCTCCTCCGAGACCCCTCACGGGAGCGAGCGCATCTATTTCGTCAAAGAAGATAATACACGGCGATGCTTGTCTTGCTCTCCTGAATACCTCCCTCACTCCTCTCTCCGATTCGCCAACCCATTTCGAGAGAAGTTCCGGTCCCCTTACGCTGATGAAATTGGCTTCGCTCTCAGTAGCTACAGCCTTTGCAAGTAGGGTCTTTCCGGTACCTGAAGGACCATAGAGCAGAACTCCCTTTGGCATGCTGTATCCAATTGTTGTGTAAAGATCAGGGTATTTGAGAGGCCACTCAACCGCCTCTTGTAACTCCCTCTTTATTCCTTCAAGCCCTCCGATTTCATTCCAGTGAACGTCAGGAGTCTCGAGGTAAACCTCGCGCATAGCCGAGGGCATTACGTCCTTGAGAGCGTTCTCAAAGTCTTCCATTGTGACCTGAAGTCTGTTTAGAAACTCTGGCTGAAGCTTGTCTTCTTCAAGCTTCAACTCTGGAAGCATTCGACGAAGCGTCTTCATCGCCGCCTCCTTGCAAAGATACTCCAAGTCAGCACCCACGAAGCCATGTGTAACTGAGGAAAGCTTTTCGAGATCTACTTCCTGCGTCAGCGGCATATGACGAGTGTGAATCTGAAGGATTTCAAATCTTCCGCGACGATCGGGCACCTTGATTTCGATTTCTCTGTCAAATCTTCCAGGCCTTCTCAAGGCTGGGTCGATGGCGTTTGGCCTGTTTGTGGCCGCAATTACGATGACCTTTCCCCTTGCTTCGAGACCATCCATCAAGGAAAGGAGCTGAGAAACCACCCTCCTTTCGACTTCACCGGTTACTTCCTCTCTCTTAGGGGCGATGCTGTCGATTTCGTCTATGAAAACAATGGTTGGTGCTTTTTCTCGGGCTTCCTTGAATATTTCACGCAGTCTTGCTTCGCTCTCTCCATAGAACTTGCTCATGATTTCAGGGCCCGAAATGCTGATGAAGTGAGCGTTACTTTCGTTTGCAACTGCTTTTGCAAGTAGTGTCTTGCCCGTGCCAGGAGGGCCGTATAGCAGAACTCCCTTCGGAGCTTCAACACCCAGTTTTTCAAAAATCTCAGGGTGTCTCAGTGGAAGCTCGATCATCTCTCTGACTTTTTGGATCTCATCTTTCAGCCCTCCGATATCTTCGTAAGTGACTTGGGGAACCCCACGAAGGGTCTCACCCTTTTCAGATATTGCGAAGATGGTTCTCTGAGTTATAAGCACCGCATCTGCCATGGGACTGACCCCAAGCACCTGAAAAGTTAGGCGGCCTCCGAAATATGGAATCATAATGTTGTCACCCTTTGTAACGGGTACGCTCTCTAGAGCATCTGCAAGGTATCTCTCATCAATCGGCGGAATTGCTTCAAGCGGAGCAACAACGACCTTTTCCGCAGGAGGAGCTTTGATCTTTTTTATCGCAACAGTGTCCCCAATCGCCACACCAGAATTGTTTCTGATCAGCCCGTCGATCCTTATTACCCCTCTTCCTTCGTCTGAGGGATAGAGGGGGAGACATTTTGCAACCGTCCGACGTTTGCCCTTTATTTCAATAATGTCCCCAGTAGACGCATCAAGTGCGTCCATAGCGTCATAATCAATTCTTGCGACACCCCTTCCAACATCTCGAGTGTACGCCTCGAGCACTTTCAAAGTAACACCCTGCTGGCTCATTTTTGCAAACTGCCTCCCTTATACTACTCTCTCTTCTTTCCCCTTTACTTTAGACCGCCTTGAGTCTTATTCCTCTCTTCTTCCTCTTTCCTGTCCAAAATATCTTCCATGCTTAATATTTCTGTCTTTCACATGCCTTATCTTCCTGGCTATTTTATTGCGCCGTAGTAATTAGCCATACTACAAATACAGATTCAATGCCTTCGCCCCCAAATGGAGAGATAATACGCATTCGCAAGCTTGAATCCAGCTTAATCATTCGTCTAACAAGTACCTCCCTCTCTTTCAATCCGCAAAAGCACGATACGATCCCCCTCGAATTACTGAATCAATAAGAGTTATGGTCAAAAATTTAGTGTGT
>CADDZS010000026.1 GCA_902812485.1 archaeon | reverse complement strand
AACCATATCACGGCCAGACGGAGAAGATAATCAGTGAAGTATTTGACGAAGCAAGGAAGAACGCCCCTTCTATCATAATCATAGACGAAATTGATGTTCTCACTCTCAAAAGAGATTTGGGCGGAAACTTGGGGGCGGTGACGACTCTGCTCTCAGAGATGGGAGGTCTTAAGCCCTTGGAAGGTGTCGTTGTTGTGGCAACTACCAATAAGATACAGCTCATGGATGAAGCATTTCTAAGATCTGGGAGATTTGACAGGATAATCGAAATCTTGCCCCCGAAGAACGACGCTGAACGAGTGGAGATAATCAAGGTTCACTTGAGAAAATGTGCGTCAGTTTTGGATCCATCAGTCAAACCTGAGCAAGTGCTCGAACTCTTTGGAAAGAGGACCATGACGCCTGCGAGAATCGAAAGAACGATAAGCGACGCGATTGAACTTCGAATAAAGGAGCTTAGCGCTGTCTACAAATTCCAACAAGCAATGCGAAGTGATGCTTCTCATCTCGAAAGAGTTAAGCAAATATACAACGAGGAATTGAAGCGTCTTAGAACGAATCTGAAATTTTCTTCACAGATCCCAGTTGGCGGAGATGAACTGCCTGAGGAAACGATTCGAGGTATTACTCCTGAGAACTACAAATTGACACTTTCTCATTTCAAGAGTGCAATAGAACTTTCACACGACGAAAGGATAGAGGAAATTCGTAGGATAACTGCAACAATCAGGGGACCTGCGCCAAAACCCACTGTAGGGAAGGTGTATGGAGTTGCCGCTCTTAACGATCCGATTGGCGAAGTTGGGACATTTCCTGATGGAGCTATAGCTGTCATTGAGTGCGTTTGCAACCCATATGCAAAGAGGGGAAAAGCAGTTGTCATAGGAAGCGAAGTCGCAGACTCTGTCAAGGCAAGCGCAGAACACGCACGAGTTTTCTTGAACGAGCAATGCAAGTGGAAGATAAGAAATTATGAGTTCTTCCTTGATTTCATAACTTTCGCAAAGGGGCTGGATACAAAAGTGATTCAGGGCCCGAGCGCTGGAGCAGCGATCACACTTGCTCAATTTAGCGTTGCCGCCTGCGAGCCGGTGCTCCCAAATGTCGTGATCACCGGTGGCGTAACTCCAAAGGGAGAGCTAGTTCAGGTAGGCGGACTCGATTTCAGAGGAATGGGAAAATTCGTAGCGGCCCTCAGCACAGAGGGAGTCGACACTATGATCATTCCGGAAGCTAATCTTTTATCCGTTTCAGACGAAGACAGACGCTTCTTTGAAAGACAAGGCCTTAGCATAGTCGGAGCTATGGATTTTTGGGATGTAGCTCGTGTAGCTATCGAATCTCATCCAGATAAAGAAAGTGCAATACGACTCCTCATCGATAGGGCAACTTCCAACAAAGGAAATAGGAGTTGTGAGACTCTTTCTCAGCCATTCAGGTTCTTCGAATAAAGCGAAAACTCCAATTTGATTCTCGATTCTTCCGATCCAACAATCCTTGGAAAAAAGTTTGAACCTTCTTACTTCCTTTCATGTTGAACCAGAAGTCCTATGATGCTTTTCGATTGCCACGCTCATCTTGACAGAGAAGAACTTTCAACATTTCTCGAATCTTTCAAGGCAGGCAAAGGATCCCATAAATTTGAAATCATTACAAATTCTGTCGATCAATCTTCTTCAGTACGAAACTTGCAAATATCGAAAGAAATACCTTCGGTACATCCCTTTGTTGGAATCCATCCTCAGACCTTTGGTTTTGCTGGGGAGAATGGATCAAAATTTGAAGCAGATCACCTTGAAAAGCAACTTGAAAGAGTAGGAAAACTGGTCAAACAAGCGAGTGGAGTGGGAGAGATTGGCATTGATCCCAAATACTCCCAAATCGAGCTGCAGGAATACTTGTTCACAAAACAACTTGAAATAGCAGAGAAGGAGCGTAAACCCATCTCAATACACAGCAGGAATTCTGTCAGAAGGATCCTTGAAATATTGGATTCTTATTCCCTCAAGAAAGGCATTCTCTTTCACTGGTTCGCTGGGTCAGAAGAAGAGCTGCATCGTATTCAAAAGAAGGGTTATTTTTGCTCGTTTGGGCCAGCACTTCTTTACTCCAACAAGCTGAAGAAGCTGTTGAAAGTTTGCAACTCCAATGTTATAATGGCGGAAACCGACTCTCCTCTTCATGTGAAGCATATAGACCTTCTGGCTCATTGTACTACCCCATTTGATGTGGGCAGTGTCATATTCAGCATGGCACTAAACAGGAATACCAGTTTTGAATCCATGGAAGAACTCAACATGGAAAATGCACTTAACTTTCTCTTTGATTCTCATACGACCTCAAATCCGAATGAGCAGAGAGATTCTTCGAGGTTCGAACCGCCTGTGTAACTTCTCTGTTTTTGGAAAATCAGAGAAAGAGCGCAAAACTCATTAATCCAGCACTTCTAGGAAGTCGATTACAAATCAAGAACCAAAAAACAGTGTGCAAGAATTTCAATACTGCTCACGTTTTATGACCTGATGGAATCGGTGAATCTTAACCAGTGATTGTTCATTGAATCGAATTAGAAAACTCGCCGAAGAACTCGTCGAGAAGTATCCTTCGCTTTTTTCTTCTAATTTCGAATCAAATAAACGGGCTCTTTCTCAGGTTGCTATTATTCGCTCCACAGTGGTAAGAAATCAGCTTGCGGGGGCAATAACGACAATCATGAAGGAAAGGACTCCAGTCGTGCTTGCTGCCGCCACGACAGCTCATGGAGAATCTAGCTCAGTAAGTCAGGATGATCCACAAGGAATAGACAAAGATGACGAGATAACTCAAGCAGTAAGTAGCTGAAAAAGAAGGAAAAGAATCCAAGCTTAGCATAATCTACAAGTAGTACGAAGAAATCTGCGCCAGAGCACGATTCAAGGTATTTTGATGATAATAAGAAGAAGAATATACGCCTGCTCCTAGAAATGGATGTAAAGAGAGAGCAGTTATTCGATGATTCTAAAGGCGCCGAGTGGAAAGGAAGTAAATCTTTCGATCATTAACATTGAAGATCTCAAGCCGCATGAAAAAACTATCTCGGAACTTCTTTCTTCCTTGATAACCGATATTCATACATCCGCTACCCAAAAAGATCCTATACTTGTAGATTCAGATTCCCATATCGTACTTGATGGAATGCATCGTCTTGAAGCACTTAGATCAGTCGGGGCGAGGTTTATTGTCTGTGCCGAGTATAATTATCTTGATTCAAGCGTCAGGCTCGAGAGGTGGTTGCGGCGCATCGACGACCGTGGCGAGCTCGCTCTCAAGATCCTAACTGGAATATTCAACCTCAAGCCCTGTGCAAGCCAGAGAGATGCCGTTGCTCAGGTTAATTCCGATAAAGGGAAAGTAGCAGTTCTAACAGGAAGCGGAGCACTCATTAGTTCTGAAAGTTTAGAAAAACTCGAAGCATATTCGAGGATGGCTAGATTTGACAAGATTTGTATGTTGGAAGGTCTAAAAGTCGCATTTGCTTCAGAATCGTCTGTATTTGATCATCTTAAATCCAGTAGCTCGCTAATCGTCTATCCTCCAATGCTTACGAAATCCGAGATTCTTGAAATAGCAAAGAGCGGCAAATTGCTTCCATGGAAGACAACGCGCCATATAGTTCCATTAAGAGTCTTGGGGATAGAATTTCCCGTCGAAATTCTCAAGAAGAACGACGAAATCGGCAAAATTCAGGAAAGTCTCTCGTCAACGTTGCAGGGACGTGACATTGAATTTCGTTTGCCAAACACGATTTATGAAGGGAGGGAGTATCCTGAGCCACTCGCTATCTTTCGTCCGAAGAAAAGGATTTGTTAATGTTACCCTGCTACTCTGAGGTTAGAGAGAAAAAGGCATTTCCAGTTGGAGATGTTTTTGAAATTGGCCAAAGTTAAACTGCTCGGAAGTCTCGCGAAGCTTCCCTCCGGAGCCAGGCTGTCCCAAGAGACGTTGGAAGGTAATGTTCCAGTTTCTCGCGTAATTTCGTTGCTCAAGGAGAAACACAATCTTGAGGTTAAGCGCGAGAGTGTACTAATCCTTGTAAACGGTATCGAAGTGAGAGCGCTTGAGGACCTACAAACAGTAGTAGGGGATAGGGACGAAGTCGTTCTAATACCGATGTACCATGGAGGGGCATAGACCTCACCATTTGAAATTCATTGCTCCGAGTTGGGACTCGATTTTCTCAAAGTCTGTTACACTTGCAGAAAAGATCAGGGGAGGAAATCCGGGATCTCGCTTTGATACCATTGTGGGAGTCTCAAGGGGAGGACTTGTGCTGGCTAGGCTGATGTCAGATCTATTGGATGTACAAGACGTAAGAATAGTCAAATGTGAATATTATTCAGACGTAGGAAAAACTTTGAAGAGGCCGACGATAACGCAGAAGATCCAAGGAGAGATAAGGGGGAAGAGAGTCATTTTGGTAGATGATGTCGCAGATACTGGTGAGAGTTTGGGTGAGATTACGAAATATTTGAGATCCAAAAAGCCAAGCTCTCTTGCGGTGGCGACGCTTTATCTCAAGCCTTGGAGCAAAACTATACCCGATTTCTTTGCAGCGAAAACAGATGCTTGGATCATCTTCCCATGGGAAAGGTACGAGGCTATAAAACTCCTTTCCAAAAATAATGGTCGATCAGTTTTGAAGCAAACCAAGATCCCAAAAGCAATTGTTAAGAGGCTTCAAAAATGGATTCCGAACAATTCTCAAACATAATTGCTTCTTAGAAGACAGCAAATTGTGGATATGAAAGGACACTGATGATCGAGGGTCTAAGACGATCTACTTTCTCCAGCTTCACGCCGGATTGGTAATTGGAATTGTCCAAAGCAGAGAGAAGAGACGACATATGGGAAGTAATTGGAACGAAGGATAACTCTGGATGGTACGGCTTTTGCAGAGCGTACAATCTACCCAGCGAGCTCAATCTTAGATCGATTTCCAAGGAATTGAAAGAAGGGACTGTCATTTGTGACCCGCAGGTGATTGCAGGGAAAGAACATGTCTATGAAATCTTGGCACAAGCTCTTGAGTACTGGAATAGAGGTTTGATAGTCGCCCGGAACAGATCAATTGACTTGTTGCTCAGAATCACTGGTCAGACTCAGATAGCTGAAGCCATTCGACTCTCAAAGATCGAGAAAAATTCTAATGTAGTATTTTTCGGGCTAGTCCAAAACAAAGGAGAAGCAATCGAATGCCTTGAGCTCTTCGAAAGACTCCTGGGTCCTGGTTTAGTACGAAACGATTCTTTGATTCAGCTTGACAGGCGAAAGGAATTGGTTCTCAAGAAGATGCACAATATACCAAGTGCTTTTCCTCGGCAAAAGATTCCCGCGTTACTTCAGGAGCGTGCGATACTTCTCTCCTTTGAGAGGTAGGATGACACCTCGGCTTCGCTGATCGCCCCTGCTCGAAGGATTTGGTATTCGTAGTCTCCGAAGATCTTGATAATCGTTGAAGAAATGCCATTCTTACCACAAGCTCCAATAACAAAGTAGTCTGCCTGCTCAGCAAACTCTTGAAGACTTGGGTCTGAAGGATCACTGAATGTTCTTCCTCCTGACTTGTTTGCGCTTGTTCCAATGAGAACTCCGTTGCATGCCTCGATCAATCTCAAAGCACACTCGTGATTTGGGACTCTCACAGCAAGAGTTCCGTCCTCTCCTGCAACACCTTCAGGGAAGATGGTCTTCGATGGAAGGGCAAGGGTCAATGGACCTGGCCAAAATTTTTGTGCAAGTTGCTGAGCTAGCTCATTGAATCTTACAAGCTTCTCAGCTGTCTCAGTGGAAGAACAAAGAACTGGCAAGGCCTTCCCAAATTCTCTTGACTTTAACTGAAAGCATTTCTTGACTCCGACTTCGGAAAATGGGTTTGATCCGAGTCCATAAACTGTGTCTGTGGGGTAGACAACGGTTTCCCCATTCACTATTCCTTCGGCAATTGTCTTGAAATCCTCGGAGCAGCTAACGCTTCTTTTCATAGAAAGGATCTACCTCACAATTTGAAAGGAGTGCTGAGTTCAATTTCTTCATTTTCTTGCTTTGTTTTCGGGATCTAGGAAAAGCTTTATCTGAAAGAAAAAAACGAAGAGCCAGCCGCGGTGAGTTATGGTCTTGTCCGAAGAAGACAATGAACTAGATGAGGAAGAGGACTTTGATGACGATTACGACGAGGGTTGGGAGGAAGACTTCGACGAAGAAGATAATGAATGAGTGAGAGAAAGAATTCAGAATCCCATCTTTCCTAGTTTGGCCTTATAATGAAAACCAATGTGAATGCTAGGATCGAATGCTCTTCCTCATAAAAGAAAGAGCGAAGGGATGTTGCAAATTGTTATCAAGAACGGATAGCACAAGTGTTGTTTTGAGATGCTCTAGCAGTTTTGAAGTATTTGATCGTTAATTCTAAGAATTATCCAGAGGTTGCCGGAAAAAGAATTTTCGAACTTGCAAGTGTGATTGAAGCTGTTAAGCGACGGACGAGTAGAAAGAGAAAAAAGTTAGAATTCATCTTAGCGGTTCCTGCTTTCTGCGTTCAGGCAATCTGTTCTAGGTTCCAGGGGCTTCCTATTTTTTGTCAACATCTCGACGCTTCGCCTCTTGGTAGCTCCACCGGTTTCCTGGTTCCTGAACTTGCTAGATCGTACGGTGCTCATGGCTCGATAGTTAACCATAGCGAGCACCAACTGAGCTTCGAAAAACTTTCAGTAACTATCGCACGTTTGAAAGAAACCGATCTGAAGAGTCTCGTCTGTGCTAGAACTTCTTATGAGGTCAGAAAATTTGCTCTTCTTTCCCCAGATTTTATTGCAGTCGAGCCTCCAGAGCTTATCGGAACCGGAAGGTCAGTGTCAAAGGCAAAGCCTCAACTGATCGTCCAGTCGGTCAAGGCTTTAGAAAAGGTAGAAAGTAACCTAGCCAGCCGTCTTCCGGTTCTGCTATGCGGTGCAGGGATAGTTTCAGGCCAAGACGCGAAAAGAGCGGTTGAACTGGGAACTCAAGGCATTCTAGTGTCAAGCGGTGTGGTTAGATCGCAGAATTGGAAGCAAAGTATTGAGGCCCTTGCGGATGGCATTATCAACGCCGAATCAAAAATATGAGAATTGAAATTGCAGAAATTATTATCAGTAGAGGAGAAGTTGCGAAATAGAACCCATCTTTGTTGTAGGTGTACAGGATTATTGATGGTATTTTGAAACCCGAGAACATACCACTTCTTGCTAGGATTGGTATCAAAATGAAAGCAACTCCGAGCAAGACAAGTGCCACTCCGACGAAGTAGAAGAGCCAGTCATTTGAGGTAATCAGAGGATTTTGGGACATGGATTTTGCGTCCTCCGCTGGTTTGTCTGGTTTACAATTTTTATGGAATTTCGAATTTATAAACGGTAATCAAGATCGGTTGTAAGTGTGCTTGGTAGTTTGGCAACCACAATACGTGCCGCTTTCGTAAAGGATGGAGGAATGGGTGTCGAGTTAAGGAAGGTACTGAAGCCTACCCTTGAGGAAGGATCCATATTAGTGAAATTGAAGGCTTCAGGAATTTGTGGGACGGATCTTGAAAAGACAATTGGAAGAAACATAACTTCATCCGTTCTTGGGCACGAAGTATCAGGGGTAGTCTCAGAATCGGCATCGGCTCGTGTGGAAAGCGGGGAGATAGTTGTCCCACATCATCATGTTTCTTGCGGTAAATGCTATTTGTGTGCATCGGGGGCAGAAACCATGTGCGATGAATTCAAGAGAAGCAATTTCGTGCCGTGTGGGCTTGCCGATGAATTCTTGGTTCCCCGACACAATGTTGAAGGGGGAGGGGTTCATTTGGTTCCTGAGAGGATATCGTTTGAAGAGGCATCTATGGCAGAGCCTCTTGGTTGTTGCATAAGAGGGATAGAACGCATTTTCCGAACGTCTAATGAAAAGTATGTTAGGGCGCTTAGAAACGTGCTTGTCGTAGGCGCGGGGCCTATAGGTCTTTTGCATATGGAGCTCTTGAGAAGCAGATTCCAAAACTTGCAAAATGTCGAGGAATTGAACATTGTAGCAGTTGACGTGAGTGAAGCAAGATTGAAGTTTGCAGAGAAATTCGAAGGCTCAAGAGGTGTAAATCCCAAAAGGACGCAAGGTGAGTTTGCGCAAGCCGCTTTGAAGGAGACACATTCAAACTCGGACGGCGGATTCGATCTCGCGATCATAGCCACTGGGAATCCGCAGGTTGTGGGAGAAACGCTAAGATGTCTAAGAAAATCTGGACGGATGCTGATATTTGGCGCTCCGTATAAAGGATCTGTTCTTTCGCTTGATTTGGCTGATTTCTTCCTTAACGAGTTCACGATCACTTCGAGCTATTCCGCAAGTGAGAGAGAAATCGAGACCGCCCTTGAAATGATGAAGACACAAAAGATCGATGTCAGGAAATTCATCACTGCACGATTTCCTCTTCAGCAAGTTTCGGAAGCCTTTGAAGCAGCCAGATCAGAAAATCACATCAAAGTCTTGGTCACTGAATAGTGACTGAAGCATCTGCCTTCTTATGCAACAAAAGTTGATTGACTCAATAATACCACTGTATTAATCGCCGCTCAATGGACTCCTGTTCGAAAGAAAGGGAAAGGGAAAGTAAAAGAGATATATATGTTAAAGGCGATCTGGTAGATTTCAATGACCGTAACTGCCGTCGTTATTAGTTTTGAAGAAGATTATTCGTGCCTAGCTGCAGTTCAGGAAAACCTTTCCAACGAACAGCTCGAAAAATTGATCGGAAAGGATGTTCAGTTTGATATCTCTAAGAACAAATTCGCCAGAGGGAAAGTTGTCGGGCTGGACGGAGATCTGATTCAAGTAAGATGGGAGGAAACTCCGATCGGACTCGGTCAAAGCTCCATGATGCGAGTTTTGAATGACTGATAATCATTCCATCAAACTAAGAAGTCGATTTCTCCTCCTTTTGCTTTGTTCCTAAGCATCAAGAGTGGGAAAGATGAGCCAGCTTACTCTTGCTTCTAGAAGCAATATGACTCCGTTCGTTCAGGATCGAACAGACAAGCTGGACAAAGTGCTTCTATTTCGTCGGATTCGAGCATGGGGAGGTACTCCTCTCCACATCGAGCGCAAATCGCTGGCATAACTTTCCTGTTTGTATATTCTGTAATTTTAAGCCATTGGTAACGGAAGTGAATGTGAAAATGATGTCGCAAAGCCTTCTCGTTCAAGGACAGCCTTGGGACAAAATTCAGGCGTACTCCGTAGCCTATCAAAAATCATTGTAAGAATTGCACAATTAGGGGCATGTTTGCTAGATTTGACTGAGAACTCTACTGAAAATATGCAAGAATAAAATTTTGTCCCAAAGCCTTCAAGGACAGAAGGTTTTTATAATTTAAACAGCCTTTCCCATTTATAGCGATGCGTAGGAATAACGCGGTTTTTCTTTCCTGTTTCGCGGTTGCATCTTCTGCGGGGATGAAGTAGTGGCAGAAGTTTGCAGTAAATGCGGCCTTCCCAAAGATCTTTGCGTTTGCGAAGATCTTGAGAAAGACGAAACCAGAATTGTTGTTCGGTTGGAGATGCGAAGATTTCGAAAGCCTACCACTATGGTTGAAGGTTTGAATCCAAAGCGAACAGACATTGAGAGGCTAGCAAAGGAACTAAAGAGCAAATTAGCTTGCGGAGGAACTGCAAAAGAAGGATACATCCTTTTGCAGGGAGACCACAGGGATCAGGTTAGAGATAGCCTCGTTCATATGGGCTTCGGAGAGAACTCGATCGAAGTTCAGTGATCATTTCACCAGTGTGTCTCTCTATCTGATTTCTTTCAAAAGAACGTAAGAAGAGTGTCTCTCTCCAGTGAAAGAGAAATGCATCGCCTCCCGATAAAACGGCGGAGTCTTAAGGGGAGACCAAAACTTTGTCCCAAATGCTTCAACAAGCTTACGAGATTCGGTAATCTTTCCGGCTGGATGCTACCAGATGAGTATGTATGCGAATCCTGTGGTTATCACGGACACGTTGCGATTGAACCCGCAGTTGAGGCAAACAAAGAAGCAAAAGAATCATAATAATGAATATTCAGTAAATAGGGGACAGATCAGAAATTTACCTCTGGAGAATATTCTTCTCTTTCTTGTGCTTACTCTTCAGGGCTGATTTCCGTCCATTGACCTGAATTTCGGAATTTGTTTCATGTATGCTCTTTTTACTTAATCCTTGTTTTGATCGAAAAGCTTTGCTTCTGCCTCCTGAGTCCGATTTTGAATCAAGTCTTTTCCGCTTTCTTTGCTTAACGTTCTGGTTCTCTGTCTCTTCAATCTCCTTAGTTGCTTTGTCTATCGCCCTTCGAAATTCAGAACTGAGTGAATCGGTAAAGTACGCTGTCACAGCTATGTTTCAACTACCTCTCTAAAGATAGAGGGTGCCACTTTCCTGCACTCTTTAAGCATGAGCTCTGCAAGCTCGCGAATCTCCCACTGCGCTTGGGGAGCTGTTCTCTGCCAGAAAAAGTGCATGAGACTCCTAGCATTAGCAGTAACTACAAGTTTTGTCCCTATTGATTGGGGAAGAACAAAGCGGGCATCTTCCTTTGGAATCTCGAGTTCTTTCAATTTCTTGAAGGCTTCGACGGAGCGCTTCATAATTTCGTCATAGAGTTTCAGAGCCTCCGGATTTGACTGGATTGAAGGCGGAACTATGAAATCCTCCCTCTCTACGGCTGAAAATCTCTGACTTTCTTGATCGTAGCTCGCTATTCTATGCCTCACAAGTTGATGGGAACATATCCGACTTATGCCCTCGATCTCAAACATGAAAACCGCATGCTCAATTACATCGAAGGTTTTGTCTCTGATCGCCTTTGCAATAAGTTCTTTCTCATAACCTGGTTTCGAAGCAAGCTCGGCTTCGAGATCTTCGATCGGTTTTGAATTGTAGCATCTTCTCATCGCTAGGGCGACTACTGTTTCGGGATTGGGCGTGTGCCACAAGAGTTTGACTCGCATGTCTTTAGAGCCCAATCTTGGACGGCGGATGTGAAAAGTTTTTGCCTTGTCGATCGGTTGCTCAGGCAAAGTCTTAAGAGAAAAGAAGGGAGAGGAAACCGATCTGAACCTTCAAGAAAAGAACTGGGTATTTTTTTGAAGGTCGCGGAATGCATGAGAATGTGATGAATACAGCTTACTCGATGAAACCCATACACCGTCTTCCTTTGGTGCTTGCATTCTTACTTCTTTTTCTAATCGCCGCGGCCTTTGTTTCGTTTGCTCTTGGAGCATATTTTGTCTTTAACGAGCCTGTGAGCAATGTGGTGGCTGTAACATCTCATTCAAACGGAGTTTATACTCTTCAAGTCAAGGCCAATAGTCTCGAGGCCAACCAGAGTAGGACGATTTGGATTGATCCTAAAATAATCAGCGACTCTGCCGGAGATCCGATTGGTGTCGTGAATGGAACTGGCTACAGAGTTGGGAACGCCATCACTGACTCGGCTGGAAACCTTCGAGCAAATTTCGTCTTGAGTAACATGGCAGAATTGACCGCCGTCCTAAATGATGATCAGAGGCCTCACTCAGTCTGGGTAGTTGGGCTAGAGAATTTAACTGCCTTGCAAGGAAGCTCGCAGCTCGTGTACCATATATCAGTTGACTCTGAACAGAATTATTCCGCAAGAAGCGTCGCAAATGGTGTAATCCTCTTTGTTCTTTTATTCTCGTTCCCTGTGTTCTTTCACTTTACATTCGGAGAATTATTCATCGCTCTTTGGACGATTTACTTAATCATGTTTGCCATGGCATTGAACGGTCCCTTCAGGAGTGTATTGGGTGCCATAAAGGACTCCATGCAAACAGGGGTGAGAGCGATATTTGACAATGCATTGTTTGCAACAATGGCGATCTTTTCACTTGTGCTTTGGGGAGAGTTTGTGGCAATAATCATCCAGCAGGCCGGTGGGATCTCGACCGGCAGTCTTCCGCCTCAAGATGGACTAGTTACTTTCCTCGGGCTGACCATTGCGCCTCTAAGAGAAGAAGTCGGTTTTCGAGTTATTCCCATAGGTCTAGCTTCACTTCTCATACTTGCTTCAAGGCATAAGGTAAGAGATGGTTTGCTTTCTTTGTGGCATCCTTCAAGATACTTGAAAAAGGACGATAGTCCCCATCAGTACAATAGGGATATCAAAATAATCTATGTGATGATCGGGATAAGCGCAGCGACTTTCGGAGCGGCTCACTTTCTTTCAGGAGTGGGTTGGGGACCGGGAAAGATATTGGATGCCGCGATTGGCGGGATCGGCTTTGCTGCCCTTTATTACAAGTATGGTCTCCCTTCAGCAGTTCTGGGGCACTGGGCGGTAGACTACTTCCTCGTTACATACACTCTGGTTCAAAGCCTACTGAATTTTTACCTTCTTCTCTATTTTTGGTCTCTTGCAGTGGCAATTGCCTCAGGAATTGCGCTCCTTTACCTGCTTCTAAGAAGAAATCAGAGACCTATCACTGGTATTCCACAGTAACCCCACTTCTTTTCGCTGCATGCATGAGAAATTAGGAGAAAGGAGGCGAGCTCTTCGCAATGAGCAACGAAGTCAAGCAAAAGTCTAAGCAAGATCTTTCAATGCAAGAATCTCCGCAAGCAAGAGAAGCTCAGCTTGGCATTACGGTAAAGAAGGAGCAGGATCTTTCAGAATGGTATACTCAGGTAGTGCTAAAGGCCGAACTTGCTGATTATTCTGGAGCAAAGGGATTCATGGCGGTTCGCCCTTACGGATACGCGATTTGGGAGATTCTTAGAGAACGTTTTGATCAAGAAATAAAAAAGACTGGCCACCAAAACGCTTACTTTCCAACCTTGATTCCGGAGTCACTACTCCAAAAGGAAGCTGAGCACTTTGCGGGATTCACCCCAGAAGTCTTCTGGGTGACGAAGGCAGGAGACAGAGACTTGCAAGAAAGATTGGCTGTTCGTCCCACTTCTGAAACCATAATTCACGACGCAATGAAAAGATGGATAAGAAGCTGGAGAGATCTGCCAATGCTCTTGAATGTCTGGAATTCTGTTCTGCGTGCAGAGATCAAATCCACGAAACCCTTCATAAGAACAACGGAATTTCTCTGGCAGGAAGGGCACACTGCACATGCGACCGAGGAACAGGCTGAGAAGGAAGTGATGGAAATTCTTATCCTTTACAAGAAAATCACAGAGGAGCTCTTCGCCGTTCCGGTTCTCATCGGGAAGAAGAGCGAGAAGGAAAAGTTCGTCGGGGCAGTCTATACTACGACTCTTGAGGCTATGATGCCGGATGGAAAAGCCGTGCAGACAGGAACCTCTCATCACCTCGGCCAGAACTTCTCAGTGCCCTTTGACATCAAATACTTGGGGGAAGATGGGGGGATGCATCACGTCTGGCAGACATCATGGGGCATTTCTTGGCGTCTGATTGGAGCAATGATCATGGAGCATGGAGACGACAAAGGCCTGATCATTCCGCCAAATGTAGCTCCCATTCAAGCGATCGTGATACCAATCCTCTTCTCCTCCACTTCTTCTTCTCAAGTTTCTCATTCATTATCTACCAAAGGAAGGACTCGAGTAGATAAGGGGGCTAAGGAAGAAGAGAAAGAGAAGGAGCAAAGAGGAGGAGACACAGCTTCGGTGATTTCGGTTTGCAGAGAGGTCAAATCAAGGCTTGAGAACTGCGGTGTAAGGGTGAAGGTGGACGAGCGTGAGAACTACACTCCAGGCTGGAAGTTCAACGAATGGGAGCTGAAAGGAGTTCCTCTCAGAATCGAGGTAGGCCCTCGAGATGTAGCGGCGGGAAGTGTCGTACTTGTAAGGAGAGACGTGTCAGATAAGAGCGAGAAGAAAAAACAGGCAAAGCTTGAAGACCTCGAAGTATCCGTGAAAGAAACATTGAATGAAATCCAGTCCACGCTCTTGAGGAGGTGCGAAGAGAGATTGCACACTCAGATTAGCGAAGCTTCGAATTTTGAAACTCTTTCAAAGATACTCGAGGAAAGAGGAGGCTTCGTGAAAGCGCCTTGGTGCGGTTCGCGTGAGTGCGAGGACAAAGTCAAGGAAAGCACTGGCGCGGACATAAGGGTGATTCCTTTCGACGAGAAACCGAAAGGAGAAGACAAATGCGTTGTCTGCTCAAATCTTGGTTTGCACTTGGTCTATTTTGCGCGTGCCTACTGAGCCCTGTCTTTCAGGATTTCCTTGATCGTCTCCACTATGATTTCAAGATCCTCCGCCAGAAGGTAAGGATGAACGGGTACCTGAAAGACGCATTTTGCAATTGCTTCTGCGATCGGAAAGTCGCCTTCCTTGAATCCAAACTTCTTTCTGTAATATGGTTGAAGATGGATGGGAAGCGGCCAAGCAACATCTGCCTCGATCCCTCTCTCTTTCAGAAGCAAAACAAGCTTATCGCGGGTAATGCCTGCAGTCTTTTCGTCAAGAAGTGCAGAAAACATATACCATGAGTGCTCCTCTGGATCATTTACCTTCTGAAATGAAAAACACCCTAGATCCTCAAGAGAAGTTCGAAGAAAAGATGCATTCTTCCTCCTTCTTGAATTAAGCTCATCAATCTTATTCACTTGATCCAACCCGATTGCTGCACAAAACTCGAGCATTCTATAATTGTAACCAAGTGAAACATGATTGTATCTCGACAACTGCCCCTGATTTCGGATCAACCTAGAGTATTCTGCCAAGGCATCGTCTTCTGTAGAGATGAAACCTCCTTCTCCCGTGTGAAGATTCTTTGTGGCATAAGTGCTAAAGCAGGTCATCGTAGAAATAGTGCCAACCTTACTTCCCCGATAAGAAGCTCCAATAGATTCTGCTGCATCTTCAACGACTGGAACTTTCCTTCTGCGAGAGATCTCGAGTATTCTTTCAAGATTAGCTACGAGGCCGTACGCATCGACTGGTTCTATTGCAAGTGTGTTTTCATTGATTCTTTCCTCAATGAGAGAAGGATCAATATTGAATGTCTCCCCCTCGACATCCACAAACACAGGTCTGCATCCTGCATGAATTGCCGAATTTGCCGTTGCAGCAAAGCTGAGGGGCGTAGTTATGACCTCAGGTGAGACTTTGGATGTGGTGTTTCCATCTTCCTGTCCTTTTTCGGCTTTCGCCATCTTGAGGGACTCAAAAGCCACATGAAGAGCAGCTGTTCCGGAATTTACCGCTATCACATGCTTTGAGTGAAGGTAAGCGCTCAGTGATTGCTCAAACCTTGCGACGAATTTTCCTTGAACGAACTGCTTTGAATCCAGAATTGAGAGAATATTTTGCTTGATTTCCTCGCTCATGTAGGGTAAGGCTATCTTGATCAAGCGTCTCGGAATGTAATTGCTTCCCCCCTCGCGAGGAGTAGAATTGGCCAAGGGCATTTCTCTTGATTTCTGAAATTGCAAGCATGCTTAAGACATTCGTTACGCATCGGAAATCTATATGATCCACAATCTGTAAATGGCAAAAGATTATCTTATATACCACCGGCGGGAGTAGGATAACCCATGCAACGCGTAGAGGAACTCTTACCCCTGGCGGAAGTAAGAACGAGATCGAACACGGTTCCCGTTTATACTCTCCCTCACGAAACAGCCAGCATCTGCCCCGAATGCAACAGAACGATTCCTGCACTGGTCTTTGAAAGGGACGAAAAGATTTGGATTACCAAGACTTGTCCCGAACACGGAATATGCGAAGAACTTTATTTCGGCTCTGCTAGGTTGTTCAAAAAGTTTGCAAAATACTTCCATGATGGAAAGGGTATTGATAATCCCAATGTCCCTCTTTCGAAATGCAACTGCCCGAAGAATTGCGGTCTTTGCTCGAGTCACTTGAGTCACAGCGGCCTCACAAATCTGGTTATTACAAACAGATGCGATCTCACTTGCTGGTACTGTTTCTTTTACGCTAAGAAAGGAGTCGAGGGAGCGTACGTTTACGAACCTTCCCTTGATCAAATTAGGGCAATGGTCAAGGCTTTGAGGGCAGAGCGCCCCGTTCCGGGAAACGCGATTCAGATCACTGGAGGGGAACCCACTCTAAGGGACGATCTTCCAGAAATTGTCAGGATCTGCAGGGAGGAGGGCGTGGATCATATCCAACTTAATTCGAATGCTATCAACATGGCAATCGACCCGACGCTCGCGAAAAGGTTGCGCGAGGCTGGAGTCAATACAGTTTACATGAGCTTTGACGGTATTACTCCCAGGACCAATGGGAAGAATCACTGGGAGGCTCCTTACGCGATCGAGAATTGCCGGAAGGCTGGACTTGGGATTGTGCTAGTTCCAACCGTGATCAAGTCTGTGAATGATCATGAGCTTGGGGGCATTATAAGATTCGCACAGGCAAATATTGACATTATCAGATCAGTCAACTTCCAGCCAGTATCTCTGACTGGAAGACTAACAAAATCTGAACGAGAAAAGTACAGGATAACCATACCCGACGCGATAAAGAGGATCGAAGAGCAGACAAACGGCGAGATAGTCGAAGATGACTGGTTCACTGTCCCGACATGCGTTCCAATGACTCACTTCATTGAAGCCTTCACAAAGAAACCCCAGTACGAGCTTTCAATACACTTTGCTTGCGGCGCAGGCACCTATGTCTTCAAGGATAAGGATAAACTGATTCCACTAACTAGATTTGTAGACATTGAAGGAATGCTCAACTACCTTCAGGACAAGGCGGATGAGCTAAACAACGGCACAAGCAGGCTGATAGTAATACCAAAGATTTTGGCAAATCTGGGGAAATTCATTGACAAGGAAAAGACCCCAGAAGGCGTGAATCTTTCAAGGTTGCTCTTCAACGCGCTCGTGAAGCACGACTATGAGGCACTTGGAGACTTCCATCAAAAGACAATGTTCCTCGGAATGATGCACTTCCAAGATAAGTACAATCACGATGAGGAAAGGCTGATGCGGTGCGACATCCACTATGTCACGCCTGACACAAGGATAATTCCCTTCTGCGCGTTCAACGTCATCCCAGAGTGGTACAGGGACAGGATACAGCAAAAGTACGCGATACCAATCGAGCAGTGGGAAGCTCAAACAGGTCACACATTGGAGCAGGGATTGTACCGCGGAACGCTAAGAAAGGGGAAGCAACACCACGCTGGATGTGGCTGCTCTGTCATAATGGCTCAGCAACAGAAGACTCTTGAGACGATAACTGGAGACGCACTTCCCATCGTGCAGTAAATGCAACCTAGGGGAGAAATAGAAGGATTCTTCTCCCTCTTTCCCTCATTGCATTTGCTTTTAACTTTGCGTGGGGAAGGGATTGTGGAGAAAGAAAAGAGGATTCTGAATTTCTCTCTCCCCCCTTCTAGTTTGTCTCATTTTCCTTCTTCTTTTTCTTCTTTCAATTTGAAAGTGGCTCCTAACCTTTTTTTGGTCGTCAGATTCCTAAACTGAACGACTGGAATCTTCTTATTAGGAAGAATCTGCAAGAGCAAAGTTTGCCGTGTCGTCTCAGCAGACGCTTTTCTCTCAAGAGTTTAACTCTCGCTCTTCTTCCCCCTCCTCTACCACCGCATCGGCCTATTCAGTGAAGAGAGAGAAGCTCGTAAAGCTACAGCCTGACGCAAGACAAAAACTAAGGTCAAAGCTAGCTTCTATGCTCGAAGAAGTCACAGAACTTGGACCTTCGGTTCTCGTTTCGGCCACCTACGATGGGGAAAGGCGAGTCGCAGTTCTCAAATTTTATGACCCCGAGAAAGACAGGATTTTTCTGTGGTCTGACAGAAGTGGGCACAAGCCATACTGTTTCTCAAAAGAGCCCAGAGAGTCGCTTCTCCACTTAATAGAAGATCGGGATGACATCACAGGCATAGAATCTGTCGAAAAATACGATCCGCTCACCGACAGGAAAATCGTGGTAAGCAAAATTATTGCAACTGACCCCCTTGCGATTGGCGGGCAGGAGAAAAGTCTTCGAAACAAAATGACGTGCTGGGAAGCAGACATCAAGTACTACGAAAATTATCTCTACGACACGGGGCTTTTGGTCGGAGCCCATTATAGAATCGAGAGTGGCGAAATCAAGGCTGTCCCCTTCGAGACTCCGAAGGAAGTGAGAGATTCTCTTCGAAGGACGATAACTTCATCGAAGCCTGAGATGGCAAGACAGATCGAAGAGTGGGCATCCCTTCTCAACCAACCAATTATTCCAATAAAGAGGGCAGCTCTTGACATTGAAGTGCTCTCGCCTGAAAACAGAATACCAAATCCGAAGGAAGCACTCTATCCCATAGTGGCGGCTTCACTAGTTAGCGATGGTCTCAAGAGGCTCTACTTACTCAAGAGGGACGGGCTTCGAGAGGGAGATGAGAATGCTCTTCCAAAGGAAGCAGAGATACTCATCTTTGATTCAGAGGCAGAACTTCTAATCTCTCTCTTTATCGACATCCTCGACTTTCCGTTTATCGTAACATTCAACGGGGACGATTTTGACCTTGATTATCTCTATCACAGAGCACAGAGGCCAGAGATCGGACTCTCAAGGGATGAAATACCAATAGTCCTTGGAACGACGTTTGCCGGTCTAAAGCATGGAGTGCATATAGATCTCTACAAAACATTCACCAACAGATCTCTCCAAATCTACGCGTTCGGCAACAAATACACAGACCACACGCTTAACGGTGTCGCAGACGGGCTTCTTGGAAAGAGCAAGATCGTTTTTGATGGTCTCATAGGAGATCTTCCTCTTTACGAACTAGCGAAGTACAATCTGAACGACACCGAGCTCACATATGAGCTCACGACCTTCTCAGATGGCATACTCATGAAGCTTCTTCAGGTGATTGCGAGAGTTGGGAAGATGCCGATCGATGATCTTTCGCGCATCGGAGTGTCAAACTGGATAAGGAGCATGCTCTACTTTGAGCACCGACGCATGAACGCCCTCATACCAAGGCCTGAGGAGCTTCAGCAAAAGGGGGGAGCAAAATCTGAAGCTGTAATAAAGGGAAAGAAGTACAAGGGAGGGCTTGTAATCGAGCCAAAGACCGGGGTTCACTTCAATGTCTCGGTGCTTGATTTTGCTTCTCTATATCCTAGTATAATAAAAGTCTACAACGTTTCGTACGAAACGATAAACTGTCCTCACGAGGAATGCAGATCGAATGTAATACCTGAAGTTGGCAATTGGAGATGTACGAGAAAGGTAGGAATCGAGTCGCTCGTTGTTGGATCATTAAGAGATCTTAGAGTTGACTATTACAAGCAGCTGACGAAGAGCAAGGCGTTATCTGCGGAGGAGAAGGAGCTTTACAGGATTGTGAGCCAGGGCCTCAAAGTGATTCTGAACGCAAGCTATGGCGTCCTGGGTTTCGAGAGCTTTCCTCTTTACTGTTTACCTGCGGCTGAAGCGGTCGCGACTCTTGGAAGGTACGCAATAACGAGGACAATAGAGAAATGTCGTGAACTAGGGATTGATGTTGTATATAGCGACACTGACTCTCTTTTCCTGCAGGCTCCTTCAGAAGATCAGATCAGGCAAGTTTCCGAATGGACGCAGAAAGAACTAGGAATCGAGATAGATGTTGACAAGGTCTACAGATATGTTGCGATGAGCCAGCGAAAGAAAAACTACTTTGGCGTTCTGGAAGATGGAACTGTAGATCTCAAGGGGCTAACTGGAAAGAAATCTCAAACCCCGCAGTTCATCAAGAACTCCTTCTATGATATTCTCGAAATCCTTTCCAAAGTAAAAACAAGAGAAGATTTCGATTCTGCAAGAGAGGAAATCAAAAAACGACTGAGGGAGGATTATTTGAAGCTCAAGGAGAGAAAGATCTCCATGGACGATCTTGCCTTTAACGTCATGATTGGGAAGGAGATATCAGGTTACAAGGATTCGATACCTCAACACGTACGAGCCGCTCAGCTTCTCCAGAAATCTGGAAAGGAGATCAAAGCTGGGGACATCATCTCCTTTGTAAAGACTACGACTGGCGATGGAGCAAAACCAGCAGCTCTCACAAGGAAGGAAGAGGTAGATATCGACAAGTACCTCGAGTACATGAAAAGCACCTTCGACCAGATTCTTGGTTCTCTTGGATACGAATTTGATGAGATTCTGGGGGCAACAAAACTTGAAGATTTCTTCTGGTCAGGTAGCAGTTGATATTCTCTTGTTCCTCCTCCTAGCTTCTTGAGACTTGATTCTACCACGCATGTCCAAGCCCGACATCCAAAAGAAGAACAGAAAGTCATGCTCTTTGCAATTCAGTATTCTGTTGCTTCTACTCTGAACTCTATTTTGAAAGAACGGAACTGAGGGCTCGGAACTCAAGATCTCAATCATAGCGCATGACGTGCAAATGGCAATTTTGTTTTCTCCATTGCCCTTGCACTCAAAGCGCTCATCGGGCTATGGTCCTCATGGCCCCGTTTGATCCTTGATGGCGCAACGCAATTATAACTGTTGAACTCTTAAGAATCAAGATATCGGGAGAAAAAGCACAGAGACTTTTTTGAAATGCTTGGGAGCGAGGCTGGAAGGATGAAAAGTTTTGTGTTCGTAAAAGACCAAAGCAATGCGGGGGGATATTGTTCATCGTCTCTTCGCAAATGAGATCTCACTGAATAATAGTTATGGTGAATTTGTGACAAAATGGTGTACATAGACACGACGGCGCCGCTTGAAAGCTTCAGGCGGTTCCTAATCCAGAGTACGTGCCTTTCCTTTATTCCCGAAAGCTACCTTCGAGACGAGGAAATCTTTCCGGAGAAGGAGGGCGAAACAGGATCGATATACATCGAGGCTGCAGACAAGGTCAGTCTCAAGAAGATAAGGGACATAACATTCGTTAATGCGCGAGATATACTCGGGATAATCTATGTGAGCAAAAGCGGGAACACAAGACTCAAGTGGCGTCAAACTAGAGGGGATCTCGGGAAAGTGACTGGTGAGGCCTCGACGAACAGCCTCGTGAACCTCTTCTCAGCACGAGTGCTGAGCAAGGAGTACACTGATAATCTTCTGCGAAGATCAGAAAAGTCTGCGGAATCGTCTCAGATTGCAGAAGGAGAATCTTCTCCTCCAACCGTGGCAGAGGAAATGGGGCAAGATGAAGGAGAGGAGATATCCGTCGAATCATCGAGTAGCAAGGTGATGCCTGAGCTCGAAGGAACTCTTAACGTAGAAGGAGACGTTTGAATCAGGGGGTTCGGAAAATTGAGCTCATCTTCACCGCCAAACTCAGTCAAAGTAAGGGTTCTCCAGATCGAAGGGATCACTGACCCGGAGACAGGAAAGCCTGGAAAGAGCATAAAACTTGTCCAAGTGAGGCAAAGATCTCAGCAGCCGTTCTTCGCTGGTAGTATGGGATCTTCAGACGATGCTGGGATCATCAGGAACATTATGCAGCAGTTTCAATCGATGGGGCTAGTTCCAATGGGATTCGAGATCCGCCAGCCGAAACTCAATCTTTTTTTGACTGAAAGCGAATATGATTTGCTCGGAGTTCGCTTCGAAGTAAACGAAGTATACGACATGATACTTAAAGATGGGACAATTCGCTTTTCAAAGTCGACTGAGGGAATTTGAGCCTATTCATTTCCTGAAAAAAAAGGGAATGCGCACTCAGGAGCTTTGGGAAGAATACGTGCTCTTGATTTAGGAGCTCATCGGGAAAAGAGAGCCCCCAAGACTGTATTTGCGAGGTTGGTCTAGACTGGCCTAGGACAGGGGCTTCCCAAGAACGATTTTGATATGAAATAGCTTTGTTCGCAAAGAGCCTCTAACACGGGTTCAAATCCCGTACCTCGCAATCTATTTCCTCAGCAGAAATACGGAGGAAGGTCTCGGACATCCCCAAGCCAAATAATGAGTATGGACAGCACGCACCCGAATTTGGAAGGAAGAAGCACGCTCTTTTTTTACCTTCAAATCACGAGAAACTTTCGATGGTTTGTACCAGAACCTAAGACGTAGTAATCGGTTGAGAACTTTTTGCAAGCGTACTCTCCAAAAGGTCGTGCCATGCGGTTCGAAAGACCACGTGACTACTAATAGACCACAATTTTTTCAGTCTTCAACCACTGCAACACTTGAAAATTCAAGATACATCGGAAGTCTTTATCAAGTTGCCGAAACGGAGAAATCATATTCCTCGGGTTAAAGAACTAAATCTTTTGCATAGCTCGGGGATTCGCAGGTGTGGAAAATCTGTTTCTAGCTGGCTTAAATCGAGGTCGTTCTTGCATGTCCTACAAGTTTGTTTTCTATGTTCCTAGTCAGCCTTTCGAGTGCTTCTCTTGTCCATAGCCCCTCTCTGTTAGCATGCACTGAGACCCAAATCCTAGATCCTTGTGGCCAAAAAGTAACTTCCAGCGTTCCCCGAGATTGCCTAGACGTAAAATGCCAGTGGATGGAGCCGGGATAGCTTTTGATCGTGCCCTTTATCT
>CADDZS010000025.1 GCA_902812485.1 archaeon | reverse complement strand
AGAATTGACATTACAACAAAAAGAGGGCCGTTTATAGCTTCAACTGGAAAGAACACAGGTGAAGTGCCGACTTGACCGTAAAAATTCTTCGACTACTCGTGAATAATTATCGATTTAATTGCAATTTGTATAAGAAATCATAAAAGAAATGCGCTGAGATAAAGATTATTATTTTGTTGCGATGTCCAAATCATCTCGTCGGTCATCAATGAATTCTCGTCTTATCGTGATCCTCCTTGCTGTGATTGCGTCCGCACTGGTGGCAGTAGGTGTCCCATTCTCGATGGCAATAGGCACTGAGCCCACAAAGAATCTACCAGCTCCTTCTGATAATCATGCTTTAGCGCCGACTTGCGCAAATCCCTGTCCTGGCTGGGATTATTTTGTTTATTACAACTCGACAACGGGAGAAATTGTTGCGGTGGAGGGATGCCTGCCTAATATTCCACACCAGCCTTGTCCTGGGGGTATTGAACCATCTGGAATATCGGTCATCAGCGTAACAGGCAACCCACTCATTCCCCAGCTTATCTCGACGACTCAATTTTCATGTTATTTTGTAGATCGTGCAACATTACAGATATCAGAAGAGCAAACATGTAGGTAGGGAAGCGGATATCAATGCGAGCGAGCATTCTAATTGGAGCATTTCTTTTACCTTTAGCGCTTTTGTCTCTCGGTTCATTTCATTTTTTGCTTATCGATTCTGCGGTGACCGGTATTGGCACCTATAGCACGCAGATTAATGTCGGTTCTTATTCCACGTATTCTCCTTTCGCTTGTCAGAACCAAGGTCCTTCTGGAAAATTATGATCTGTCACCTCCGAAATCGGTCTTTGCGGAGGGGATAATCTCCAGTACGTTACATTTTATTTCAAACTGGATGATCGCGGCAGCTCTGGAACTTCGGTGACCGCTGGAGGTCCAATTTTCTATTGGATTGAACAGGGAGTGATTTGGTCAAGTACTATGATCGCAGGAATGAGTGCAAATATGAACGTTTTTCACTCAATCAACAATGCGGACTCGCAAAGTCACTGTTTTGTGAACGATGTTTCTCCCTTCTATCAATAGAAGGTAGTTTTTTGATATTGCGCACTTGAAAAAAGATACTCCTCCTAGTCATCAGTGTGGGACGTTGCACTATCATTTATCCATGCAAATTTTGATTTGGAATACTCGCAAACATAATGTCTCAATTTTTACCAGTCATTCACTTGCCTATCCTAAATCAATTCGAAGCCCATCAAATGCAACTTGCACATTTTCAAATAGCGGTTTTGCCTCTTCTATCATTTCTCCAGGAGATTCGTATTTGTCATTGACATGAGTCAGAATGAGGCGGCTGGCCATGGCCTTTCGGGCGATCTCAGCGGCTTGAGAGGGAACAGAATGTTTCGTCTCAAGAGCTCGCGGAAGATCCTTTCTAAGAAAAGTGGCCTCATGTATCAAAACTCTAGCTGCCCTTGCGAGCTCTTCCACTTCCCCACACGGTACCGTGTCTCCGGTATAGGCAAGAGTCAAAATCTCGCCTCCTTCTTTCGCTGTTTCGAGCCTGTAGCCCAAGCAAGGGATAGTGTGATTCATTGCCAAGGTTTTCACATTCCAAGTGCTTGAAATTGAGAAATGCTCGCGGCCGGACAGTTCCTTGATTTGAATCTCGAAATTCCGGTTGAAAGCAACCCTCGTAGATCTCTCAACCGCTACAAAATAATCTTCCAACCCTTTCGGGCCGTAAATCATAAGATCTTGCTCCCGCTTTTCGATCGCCATAGTCTCGATGATCTGGGCGAGACCGCTCACATGATCGGAATGCAGGTGAGTGATCAGTATTCCCCTGATTGAGAGCACGCTCTCGCCACTCTGAATTATTCTGCGCACAGATCCGTCGCCACAATCCAACAAAATACAACTTGTAGAGCCGTTGGAGCCAAATTCAATTGGTGCTCCGGATTGATTGGTCTCATCAGAGATGACTCCGATACAGGAAAATCCTCTTTCCTTGCTTGGAACTGCAGCAGAGGTTCCAAAAAACTTCAAAGAATGCCTTTGCATGCTCATGGTCTCAGTTCGCCTTCCACAGGAACTAACATTTTCCTTTTTGAAATACCGTGTGACCTTCAGAGTAGGATTCTATTTCGCTTTCTTCTTTCGCTTTGCAGGCCCCTGCGATTTTCCCGGATGGTGCATTGGCATTTTCTGCACCGGGGAATATTCCTCTTTACTCCCTATTTCTAAGATTTTGTAATTATTTGCTCTAGCCCAAGATCTTAGAAGATCCAAGGCGAGTAATACGTCATCTGCAGTATTGTCAAGACTGAGTTTGTGGAGCTCGTCCTCCACGTTCATTTCCATGTAATCAAAACCGTCGAGATCTTCGATCCGCACGTGCCGCTTAAGCTCCGGCGAGTTGATCTCGAAAGTCACGCTCCTTGCCTTATCATCCGTCATTATACTGATCACGAGGAAGCCGTCTCCCTCGATTGTGAGCTCCCTATCTGAAATTTTCCTTATTCTGAGAGAGCTCCCACGAAGATGTGAAGTGAGAAATTCGATCAAAGGCTCCTCCGAGACACCCGGAGGCTCGTTTATGTGATTGTTCTTTGCCAAAGGAGGATGATCATTCCCGTTTTGTAAGGTTGAGCAAAACAAGCTACGCCAAGGTATAACGATAACCGGTTGCTATTTGAGAAATATAATAGCACTTTCCCCATATTCCCTCTCCGCGCCTTTTTGGCCTGGGACAAGAAGGCGATTTAACACTCACAAACTGATACCCAATCTTAGCTTAGCTGGCCACTTGAACTCCAGCTGAGGTGGCGCAAGGATTGAGAGAGTTGTATAGGATTAGATTTTCCTTTCAGGCCTTTAATGAAGAAGAATTCCTATCAGACGTATTTAACGAGCCAGACGACGCAGATGCTGCCGGGGCCTCGAGGGGTCTTGACTCGGAAGTAGACGAACTAGTAGGAGATCTTGTGTGATTCTCTCCTGATCCTCTTGAAAGGGGTAGCTGCTGTTGTTGCGGGAGAGCAGGTTCCTTTGCTTCCTTCCTCCATAGAGAATCAGGGACGCTTTGAGCCTTATTTGCATACCTTGCAAGAGTGAAAAGAAAATCTGATAGCCTGTTTGCATAAGCGAGTATTTTGGGATCAAGAGGCTCAGTGGAAGCAAGTTCAACGATGCGCCTCTCAGCTCTCCTCGAGACTGTCCTTGCGACGTGCAACCTTGCACTCAGGTCAGTCCCGAATGGAAGAATGAACGATTTTAAAGGTTGAACTACTTCGTCCATCTTGTCAATGCTGCGCTCAAGAAATTCAATGTCAGAATCCCTGACAGAGTACGCTGGATCTTCGTTTCCAGCGAGAACGGTACCTAGCGCGAAGAGTTTGTTTTGAACGGCCTCGAGAACCGAATCGATGTAACTTAGAGCTTCTCTTGAGCCCGAAGATCCTTCGTGAATTGCCGCTCGAGCCAGTCCGATGTGCGAATTTACCTCGTCTATTGCACCATAGGCTTCGACGCGTATATTGTCCTTCCTTACTCTCTTGCCGCCAAAGAGGCCAGTTTCCCCTTTGTCTCCTGTTCTGGTGTATATTTTCAAAATTGAATCTTTACTTCTCTTTATTGAGGCGAGAGAAGCAAATCAATAACTCGATCTGACTAGGATATTTGTTTTATTCTCTCCATCTTCTTGTTTAGAATCTGCGGCTTGGCTTCAATGATGCTTCTTCTAAAATCAAACAAGCTTTTCGAAGAAGAGAGAAGAAATATCCGCCTTAGCTTGGCAGGCAGAACGCATTCATAGACGAATATGTGGATAGAACAGGAAGACCATGCAGATGAACTCTGAAACGAAAGAAAGATCAATCTCCTATTCGATGGCCAACGAGCAAGAAAATTTACTCAAAATTAGAACCGCTCTTGTGAGCGTCCACGATAAAAGGGGTCTCTTGCAACTTGGCGAGAAGCTTGTTTACTTTGGGGCAAAAATAATTGCAACCGGTGGAACTCTTAAGCACCTTCTTGGTGGTGGATTGCCCGCGCAGTCGCTTGAAGATCTTGTCCGATATCCTGAGATGCTCGACGGGAGGGTCAAAACGCTGCAGCCTGAAATATTTGCTGGCCTTCTCGCAAAGAGATCAAGCGAGGATCACTTGAGGCAGCTGCGGGAAAGAAACCTTCTTACAATTGATATGGCAGTGTGCAACTTTTACCCATTCGTAGCTACGGATTCAGGAGGGCACTCCTCCATTGATGAAGTGCTTGAGATGATTGACATCGGGGGTCCATCAATCGTTCGTGCCTCCGCAAAGAACTTCCATTCCGTCTGTGTCGTTCCCTCTCCAGAATTTTACTCAAAAGTGATCGAGGAGCTAGAAATGAATCGTGGATACATTTCGCTCAATTTTCGAAAGGAAATGGCAGTCAAGGCATTCGAGCAAGTAGCCGCATACGATATTTCGATATATAACTCTCTTCAAAGAAGGCTCTGCGAGGGAAAGCTCTTCCCTGATTCTTTCTTCTTATCGGCGAGAACGTACGAGTCTCCAAAGTACGGAGAGAATCCGAACCAGAAGGCAATGATCTACGCTCTTGAAGGTGTCTCAGGAGGAATACCGTCTTGGAGCCAGCTCGCAGGAGAGCCGCGTTCTTACAATAATTATCTTGATATAGCAAGCTCATACGAAATACTTGAAGGATTTGAGGATAAGCCCGCCGCTGCGACTGTAAAGCACGGCCAGATATCTGGGTTTGCTTTTTCAGTCAGCTTGGCTGATGCATATTCACTCGCCCATTCCTGCGACCCAGAGGCAGATTTTGGGAACACGACCATTTTCAACAGGATCGTGGATCGCGAAACTGCTTTACTCGTGGGAAGCGGCGCAAGTGCTGAAGAGGAGCAGATCAAAACAAGCAAGAAAGATGAAGCAATTGTGAAAAACAAGCCGGAGCAGCACCAAGGACAACCATCACCGGTCTACACTGAAATCGTAATCGCCCCCGATTACGAGCCTGAGGCTCTTGAGATTCTGAAATCGAAGCAAAAGAAGAAGATCCGGATCATCAAAGCGGGTGAGGGCTCGAATTATCGATTCGACGTAAAAGTAAAACAGGGTGTGGTCCTGGTTCAAGAGCTACAGGATTACAGAAAGAAACTTGACCCTTCAAAGCCGACTGTGGTGACAGAGAGAAAGCCAACCCAAATCGAGACAAGAATAATGCTTCACCTCTGGGAGCTCGTCAGGCGAGTTGAATCAAACGGAATCGTCATAGGTAATGGAGAGTCCAGTACTGATGGGAGCATAAGAAGGCTCTGGACGCTCGGAGTAGGATCGTTTCGAAAGAGAAACGGCGCGACGAAGATCGCGCTCGACAACGCGGGAGAAAGAGCTAGGGGCGCATATTGCGCTTCAGACGGTTTCTTTCCCTTTTCCGATAGCATAGATCTCTTGGGGAAGGCCGGAGTCAAAGGAGTTATCCAACCTGGAGGTTCATTGCGAGACAAAGAAGTGATCAAAGCGGCGAATGATTATAGGATCGCAATGCTCTTTACTCATGAGAGAGCCTTCAAACACTGATACTTTCAATGGACCTTAGTTCAGTTTAGACTCCATAACGGGAAAAGAGCGCCTTTGATCTTGTTGTAATGGTATCAAACCAAGATAATCGAGAAGCTTTAGAACTCTAATACCTTCTCCCACAGCAGAAGACGAAAACGAGTAAGGAGGAAAGTAGAAGTAGAATAATAAGAACTTGATAGACTCATGCCATCGCTCAAAGGAGCCCTTTTGGATGAGGAGTTACTAACGTATCTTCGAGAATCTCGAGTCGGGTATCTAGCCACAATGAATGAAGACGGTCAGGCACATATCGTGCCAGTGGTCTTTGCAAGTGACGAGAAGGGAATCTATTTCGTCGTGGACAATAAGCGAAAGAATAGAAGAGTAGGAAAACTCAGGCGCATTGAGAACATCGAGAGGACCGGAAGAGCAACCTTTCTCGTCGACACATACTCGGAAGATTGGACCAAGCTCAGCTTTTTGTTAACATACTGCAGGGCGAGGGTTCTCTCATCTAGTCAAGATCGCGAAAAGAAGAAGGAGATAGCGTCACTTCTCAAGGAGAAATATCCACAGTACGCAGGAATGTATGGTGAAAAGGAATACTTCCCGGAACCCGATAATGCAACCTTTGTCTGGCTCGAACCTGAGAGAACAACTTTCTGGAGCGAGGAGAAGGAAGAAGCCCTTCCTAAAACCTAATATAACATACGTCATATTATACAAGGTCGAGATTCGGCATGAGCGTTACCGCTACAACAACAACGAGAAGGGAGTATGCGCACCCAGAAGTCCTTGTTAGCACGAATTGGGTACTAGAGCATCATAAGGATGCCAATGTGAGGATGGCAGAGGTCGACTATGATCCAACATCTAATTACAACCAAGGCCATATTCCGAGCGCAGTGCTATTTGATTGGAAGAAGGACATCAACGATCCAGTTCAGAGGGACATTCTAAGCGCACAACAGGCAGAGGATCTTCTTTCAAGAAATGGCGTGTCAAACGACACAACTCTTGTTCTTTATGGTGATTTCAACAACTGGTTTGCCGCTTTTGCTTTCTGGGTCTTCAAGTATTACGGCCTACAAGATGTCAGAATCATGAACGGCGGCCGAAAGAAATGGATTGAAGAAGACAAGCCTCTTACAAAGGAAGTTCCATCCTTTCCACGAGGGAATTTCCGTGCAAGCGCTCCCGACGAGTCTATAAGAATATACCTTGAAGAAGTCAAGCGGAACCTCAAAACTAACAAGGATCTGGTTCTCGTAGACGTAAGGAGCCCGAAGGAATTCACTGGAGAGATACTGGCTCCTCCGGAGTACCCTACGGAACACGCTCAGAGGGGCGGGCACATACCAGGAGCCGTAAACATTCCTTGGTCACAAGCGGTCAATGAGGACGGGACTTTCAAATCTCCTGAGGAGCTTGAGAAACTTTACGCAAGTAAGGGAGTTCTTCCTGACAAGGACATCGTTGCCTATTGCAGAATAGGCGAGAGATCCTCGCACACCTGGTTTGTCTTGAAGTACCTTCTAGGTTATCCGAAAGTCAGAAACTACGACGGATCGTGGACAGAATGGGGAAACATGGTCCGCAATCCAATCGAAAAATAGAACCGATGATGGGGCGGGCCGGCTAAGTGAACTACGAGATTCTTTCCACTTCACTTCACTTAGTCTTCCTAACCAAAAAGTGGTAGATATTTCCCTCCTTCCTTGATTCCAAAAACTCATTTCCCGTTTGATCAGACCATCTCAAGATTTCCAAATCTGAAGTGGGATCATCTGATACTATGTGAACGACCGTGCCGGTTCTGGCGCGAGAGAGCAAATCATTCAGGTTGACCAGGGTCGCGGCGCATTCAACTCCGACTGCATTAAGCTCCTCGTCAGGAAGGGCTTTGAAGCATCTCACTTTGAGCTCTTTTATCCTTCGCTGAATCGCCGCTTGTGCTTCCTTGGCAAGCGGGAGTTGTTGAAGGTCATTTTCCGAAACCTCAGTCAGCTCACAGATCCATCCTTTCTCGTAGGGGGATTCATTCAGCAAGCTAGGATGTGCACTTAGCTCATTGTTGAACCCCAAAACCGATGCGCCCACTGGAGATCTGATTGCGCCGAAATACTTCGAAGATTCAATCGTCCCGACGCTCTGTTCCCTCTTCACGCTTTGGAGTCCTGTTTTGAGATTGATCTTGGTGATTCTGCCTGCAAGGAACGAGAACCAAGTTGTAATTCCCATCTTGAAGCGGCCAGAGTCCACCTGACTCAACCACACATCATTGTTCAGGTCAATGTAGATGTTCTCTGGAAACTCGCAGTACTCGACTTCCATTTTATGATTCAGCCTTTCTCTATAAGCGGTGAGACGTAAACAAAGATAAGAGGAGGAAGAAGAAGAAGAAGATGAAAAAGGGATCTCTGAAGAATCTCAACTTTCCTAAATGTTCGAGCTTTGAAAAAACTCAACAAACAAAAGAACCCGAGAACAGGCTTCTCATATTTCCTCTCGTCAGGTTTGCAGCAGCATCATCTTATAGCAACCGAAAGAATGAGGAAAAGAAAACCAACGATTGCTATCACGAGCTCTGACGCTACTGAAACCTTTAATTCAAACCCGACGAGCTCACCAAGAACCAATATTGCTAGCCCGATGAGGAAGAAGGGGTATCTTAGCGCACTCGAAACCATTCTCTTTTCTTCGCTCTGTCCCACGTTCTTTTTTACTGCCTTCAGTGAATTGAGAGAAAAGTAAAATCAAGATTGAGCCCAGCAGAGAGCCCTCGAAGATATAGATCCGTGAAGAAGAATGTCAGAAGGCTTATCCAAGCAAGGGACTCGTGATGGGAGTTCCACCACGACTGGAAATTGAAAAGCGATTTTCTCACTCGCCCGGCCGCCACGCAGGAATAGCAATCAATGTTGCCACCGATCAAATGACGGAGCGCATGACACGAGAGAGCCCATGCCGTAAGGGTCAACGCGTTTGCGAGGAGAACGAGCGTCCCGAGCCTTAGGACGAAACCGCCAGAGAAAGTCATTGAGTGGTAAACGTCATAGAAGAAGAAGGGAAGTATTGCAAGGCCTGCATATAGGAAATACCTGTGAAGGTTCTCCAGCTGAAAGATTGCATTTCTTTCTCCGGTGTACTTCCTTTTCTCACTCTCTTCTCTACTCCTTGCCTGACAGCCGAGGGGATGGTGGAAAAGATGCCGGTGATAGTCCTTCCTGTATGCGTAACAAGTGAGTCGAAATGCTCCTGGAAGGGGGAGAATGAGGATTGTCGGACTGTAAAAGGGGTCTATGTAACCGCTGAATTCGTTGACTGGAAAAGTAACAACTGCCCAAGCACCCACCACAAGAATTGCTATGAAAGTCCAAAGCCGCCAGTTTGGTTCGAAAAGCTCGTATGGCACAAGATACCTACGAAGCGCAGACTTTTGCACTCTTTTATATCCGCCAGCCGTTCCAAGCTTCTTCTCTCTCAATTTTTGCTATTAATATGTTGCTTGAGGCTCCTAGGTGTCGCGGGACGAAAGAAAAACTGTATTCATCGAGCCCGACCAGCTTTGTTCTTTTCCTCACTCTGCTGCCTCCTCCTTGGTTCGAACTTCCATAATCCAGAGTCTAGGAGTAACGCACTTATTGAATAAGACACAATCCAAACCTCCGATGAGCAATGGATGTTGAAGAGAGAAATCTACATGGCTCTTTCATCCTTCAATTCTCTTGTCCGATTTTTCCACAGAGTTGAGCAGTAAAGGAAATGAGTTGGGGAACCCTAGCTGGCGAGAAAAGGATTGAAACGGAGATCGAAGCAAAACCGAGAGAGCATCCGCCTGGCCTTAGGTTTCTTGGAGCAAATGCTCTAGTTACTGGAGCCGGCCGCGGCTTTGGTAGTCTCATTGCTAGAAGCCTCGCCCTCGAGGGAGCAAACGTCGTAGTTGCTTTTAACACCTCGAAGGAAGGGGCAGAAAAGGTGGCTGAAGAAGTCAGAAAAATCGGTAGACGCTCCATGACTGTAAAGGCCGACATTACAAAGTGGAATGAGGTCAGGGAAATGGCAGAGAGAGTATGGAGTGAGTTTGGTCCGATAGATGTTTTGATAAACAATTCAGGGGACGTTTCTAGCAAGCAGATGTCTTGGCGACAGATCAGCGAGGAAGCAATTGATCAAACACTTGCAGTTGACATCAAAGGAACACTGTTTGTGACGCACGAGGTAGGCTCAAGGATGCTTGTGAGAAAATCTGGAGCAATAGTGAATGTGGCCTCAAACGTCATAGTTACTGGAAGTCCGAGGGCTCCTCAATACGCCGCTTCAAAATATGGAGTCATCGGTCTCACAAAATCGTATGCCCTCGCCTTTTCGCCTTGGGTCAGGGTTAATGCTGCTTGTCCAGGTTATATGGACACGGAAACAACTACCAAGAGGCCAGACTGGACCCCAGAGAGGAGAAAATGGATAGTCGATCACACACCGCTCAAAAGGATTGGAAAACCCGAACACATTGTCCCAGTGGTTTTGTTTCTCGCCTCAGACGATGCTATCCATATGACAGGAAACATCGTTATCGCAGACGGCGGTTTCTCGATGCCTGGCGCATAAAATAGGATGAGGGAGAAAAGGAAAAGTGGGAGGCAAAAAATTTCAAGACAAATGGGAGGAGGCAGAGTCATATTTCAGTTCTCTCCTAATTTCAGAAACACTAGCAAGGAAAAAGTAAGAATACGCTGAGCAAGCGCATCGATTCAAAGAAGGCAAAAGAAAAAGAATAGAGTTTGGGTCCATATTTGATCGAACACAGAGAAGAAGACCAAAAGATGGAAATTGTCATTGAACCCTGGAAGAAGCTTGTGATTCACGAGCTCCTTGAGTACAAGTTCGAGGATCTTGCAAAACTAGTCGCTACTCAATCAGTGCAACAGGGGGGAACGGCAATTCCAACAATAAGCTGGGCCGAGGGCGTCGCATTTCTCATCAGCCCCTTCCCGGATGAAAGCGAAGTGATAATCGAGGAAAAATTGAAGGGTATAATTCATTATAATACTGTGCTTTTTGCACTCAAACAACCTTTTGAGGCAGAGATATTTCTGCGTGGACACAACATTAGGATAAACCTCATAGATGTGGGAACTAATGACATCTTCAGGCAGCTTGCAGAGACTCTCAAGTCTCACGCGAAGCTGCCATCGAGCGCTCAAGCGGTTACACCAGCGCAGAGGGATCCCGTAGCCCCCGGACTCCTCTAAAGGAGTCGCCTGAGTGATCAGCTTTTTCTTTCCCAAATTTCTCACCACTACTCGGATTGCTGGGAAGGTCCGAGTGAAAGAAAGAAAGAAAGAAAGAAGCTTTTTCTCGATTCTGTTGACTACAATTGCGTGCGGGGATGAGCCACCTTTGCAGATTCGAAGACGAGTGATCTAACTTTGAAGAATTCTCTCGTCTCCCAGATTCTTTCAGAGCTTGCAGATTACACCGAGCTTGAAGACGAGCAGCCATATCGTGCTCGGGCGTACAGAAGAGCAGCTCAGGTTATAGAGAGTCTGCAAGAGGACATAGAAGATGTTGCTAGAGAAGGAAGACTTCAGGAGCTTCCTGGAGTCGGAGAAAACATTGAGAAGAAGATTCAGGAGATATTAAGGACCGGGAAGCTCGAAGCGCTTGAAAAGCTCAAGCAAAGAATACCGGTCGATGTCAACTCGCTCACAAGAGTTGAGGGAATAGGCCCGAAGACTGCGAAATTACTTTACGAGCGGCTAAAGATAAGGAATCTTGATGACCTAGAGAGCGCAGTCAAAGAGGGAAAACTTCAGAACATCAAAGGCCTTGGGATAAAGTCACAGAAGCTTCTCTTGGAAAGGATTGAGGCAGCAAGGGCGAGATCAAACAGAATCTTGCTCGTGCAAGCACAAGAACTTGCCGAGAGAGTAAGCAAAGAACTTTCCGAAATTTCCTCGGTCAAGAATTTCGCCATAGCTGGGTCTTTCAGAAGGTGTAAGGAGACAGTAGGTGATTTTGATGTCCTAGTTTTAAGCGACAATCCGGAACAATTTGTGGCAGATTTCACAAAATGGAATGGAGTAAACGAAGTAATCCTCTCAGGAGAACAGAAGACTTCTGTCAAGATAGAAAACAATTTCCAGATAGATGTGCGCGTGGTGAGAGAGAATTCTTGGGGAGCCGCGCTTCTATACTTCACTGGCTCGAAGCCTCACAACATCGAGCTCCGAACTCTTGCCATAAAGAAGGGACTGCGTTTGAATGAATATGGCTTGTTCACTAGTGAAGGAAAGCAGGTGGCAGGAGCTACCGAAGAGGAGATTTACAGCTATCTGGGTCTTGATTTCATTCTGCCAGAGCTAAGGGAAAATCGTGGCGAGATTCAGTGCGCCCAGAATCACACCCTTCCTAAACCAATCGATCTTGGTGAAATCAAAGGAGATTTACAGATGCACACTAATTGGAGCGATGGGACAGCCGATATTCAATCTATGGCGGAAAAGGCAAGAGCTCTCGGGTATGAGTACATCGCAATAACAGATCACGCTGGCTCGCTAAAGATTGCAAACGCCCTTGACTCTGAGAGAATAAGAAATCAAAGCAAGGAGATTGAGCGGTTGAACGAAAAATTTGAGAAAGAAGGGTTCGGACTTCACATTCTTCATGGAGCTGAAGTCAACATAAAGTCAGATGGAACAATGGATCTTCCGAATGCAGAGCTGAAGCAATTCGATCTGGTCCTAGGTTCAATCCACAGTGGGTTCGGTGATGACAAAGATAAAATGACAAGGAGAGTACTCAGCGCGATGGATAATGAACATGTGGATGTGATAGCGCATCCGACCGGAAGAATCTTGCTTGAGAGAAGCAGCTACTCCCTAGATTTCCAGAAAGTTATTGAAAAGTCCCTTGCGACTGATACCATTTTGGAGATGGACGTCCATCCAAACAGGTTCGATCTGAGTGACGAGATGGCATATCAGGCTATAAAATCAGGATGCAAGATCTTTGTCGACACTGATTCCCATAGTCCCCAAGAGCTAGAATACATGAAGATCGGGATTTCTCAAGCTAGGAGGGCTTGGGCGGAGAAGAAAGACGTCTTGAACACTCTGAGCTATAAGGAGCTTCTGAGGTTCATTGGGTAGTAGAAGCTTTAGATTCGATCTTTATTTTAATTTCGACTTTAATCGTTGATGTTCAATCTTCATGCATTTGTTGTGAACAACTATTATACCATGTTCAGCAACTCTGCGCTCGGCTTCTGGGTGATGAATACCCAGCTGAAGCCAGAAGACTTTTGGTTTCTTCTCAATAACATCATCAATGTAGTTTGGGATATCTTCGCTCGGGCGAAAGACATCAACAATGTCGATCTTTCCGGGAACATCTTTTAGTCTCCTGTAAGATTTCTCTCCTAAGATTTCCTCCGCAGTTGGATTTACTGGAATAACCCTGTACCCTTGTTCCTTCAAGTAGGCTGGGATTTGATACGCCTCCTTTTCAGGATTCTTTGACATTCCTATTACTGCAACTATTTTTGATTCCTCAAGTATCCGATCTATATCTTGCTCTTTTGGGTTCTGAACTTCCTGTATCATAGGAGATCTGCTGCTCTGTGTAGCTTGTAATTAGCTATTTCTTTTCGTGCACGATTGTTGATAAATGCTACCTCTTTCCTGCTCTGATGAGTGCCTATCCAGATTTCGAACATGCTATTTGCAATTGCGTCTATCGAGACCTAATCTCTCTCACCCCCCAGAAAAACTAGGCTTGCTTGGATTGAAAGGGCTTGGTTTAACCAATAAAAATGCCACGTTTGATAGTGAGAGAAAAAGAAGGAAAAAGAGGCTAAAAGGGGGAGAAATCGGATTTTATGCCGAAATACACCGAAAAGATCGAAGACGAAGATCGTGAAAGGAGTTTCCGGGTACTCGCGACAATGGAGAAGGAGTATGAGAAAAGGAACCCTAGGTTTTTTGATCGAATTCTGGAAGAAGAGAGTTCACTTGTTCTTCGAGTACACGCCGTTACAGTCTTGGGCGAAATAGGAGATGAAAAATCCGTCGGAATCTTGGCGGATGCTCTAAGAAATGATCCAAGTTCTCTAGTTCGTCACGAGTGCGCCTTTTCCCTCGGGCAAATGGGTCTCAAATCTGCCGTTCCGTATCTCATCGAAGCTACACTCAATGATCCCTCGGAAATAGTGAGACACGAGTCCGCTGCTGCCTTGGGAGCGATTGGGGATGAGAGAGCAAGATCAGCACTCCTGAAAGCTAGCCAAGAAGAAAGCGACGAAGTGAAGGGCTCTGCGATGGCCTCGCTCTTCTATCTTGATTTTCTGAAATACTCGAAGGCAACTCAAAGAGAAACGGTAGATGCAGAAGAGCTAATCTCCGAGATCGAAAACAAAAGAAAGTTAACCTTGCAGACGGAGAAAAAGATGCCTCATCCTTGAGGAATTGAAGGATTCTTGAATTAGCTTTTCCGCGGGACTTCTTTCCTTCTTCTTCATCTATCTATCTCAGACCATTCTAACGAGGAACTGGATTTTCTTCCTTCTTTTTTTGCAACTATCTGTCTCTTACTTTCCTTATCTTTTCTTGCAAAGAAGCAAGGATGGGGTAGCATCAGAATTTAGAGACAGCGTCATTCATTAGCTCAGTGAGTTTCTTCTTCCACCCGTCAAAGCCTGATGGTCTTTCGGGATAGTTCATGTTGTGAGCTATCAGTCGTTCACTTGCGTCAGCAGTATGCTTCAAACCTGAAGCAAGCTTTGGCTCCTTTGCGATTCTCACCATAATTGCCGGGTTGAGGATGCGTAGCCTGTTGAATCTTGGATGTTCTCTCTTCACTATACTCGAAATATCATCTTCTGAGAGAAAATACTTCATTCCGTAGCTGATCTGTTCATTTGAGAGAGTCTGCAGATACCTTCGGAGCACCTCAAAGCTCGCCATCTGATAGCCGTGGTTCTTCACGTATTCCAAGTTGTACTGCCAGAGAAAATCCTCGCTCGTGTCGTTAGCCTCGATTGCTTGCGCAACGACTTTTCCAAGCATCACACTAGCATAGATCGCAGGTCCAATGCCACCTGCGTCGATTGGCCTAGCCATCCAAGCGGCATCTCCGACTATCGCGTAGCCGTTTGCCACAAGGCAATCATTCTGTCGCCTGACTGATACCTGCCAGCTCCCCTTAGTGTTTCCTCTATCTTCCTCGCTGTTAGGCTCAACAGGGTTCTTGATCACTTTGTTCTTTCTAACATACTCGTCAATGAGTTCCTGAAGACTATCCTTTCTGCCGAGCTTGGAATTTCTAATGTCAAGGGCCCTCTTCTGCACGCCGAGCCCTATGTTCACCTTGTTCTTTCCCTTTGGGAATGTCCAGCAGTACCCGCCTGGGGCTAGATACTGATCGAGATGGATCAATGCGTAACGTGAATCAAACCAAGTGGGGTCGTCGGCCGCCACCTCAAAGTCGTAGATGTATCTGCCGGTGCTTTCAAGATCGTCCCTATCGATCTGGAGTTCTATTTTTGACTTTATTGGAAGATTCGGTCTGAGCTTCGTCGCGTTGCCAGCGGCATCAACGACTATTTTCGCTGTCCTTTTGAAAACGCTGTTATCGGAGAGATTTCTTCCCAACACTCCACGAACAAACCCATCTTCGGAGTATAATCTGTCACATGCTATGTTGAAAGCAAATTCGGCTCCAAATTTCTTTGCGTCTTGGACCTGTCTTCTTGGAAGAATTTTGCGATTGAGAATGAAACCTTGGCCTTCGAAGAGGACTTTTGTTTCGTGATCTGGTGAATACACTAGCACTCCGTCAACTGGATGTTCGAGCTCAGGGTTTGCATACTTTATGCCAATGTGCTCGTTGAGATAGTCAAGGCTTCTCTTGCTAACAGCATCTCCGCAAGTCCATCCATTGATAGTTTTCTTTCCAGGTTCAGATGGGGGATTCCGATCTACAACAAGGATTCGGGCGTTTTGCTTGGAGTAAGCTCCTATGGCGGCGGCTGTGATCAGGCCTGCCATCCCTCCGCCTGCTACGATCACATCGTAATCGCATTGAACGACCAAGTTACTCTCCACCAGACTCTCTCTGATTGAATCCCTTTATAGACGAGCTAATCTCTCTCTAGTTGCTACTTCATGGTTTCGTTTCTTTCATCTTTTCAAGCACTGAAAAGCAAATAGGCTCTGTATTGTTGATAATGAAGAATGAATTAAAATGGAAAATTCTTAATGAGCAAACTCTGCTTTCTGAAAATCGTTGTCCATCCCAAGTTCCAAAGATAAAAATTGTGTGTTTTCTTGTTTCAAGTTTCTTAAATCCTAAGGCTTGGGAAAGAGAGGATTTGATTTCCGTTTCAGCGTTGGCGGCGAAGTGTTCATTTTGATCGAGGCAGGGGATGTCTTTCGTGCGATTTACGAATGGATATATCGAAGGCCTTATGGTTTTTCGTTCGTTGACGAATTCGTGTGTGGGTCTGCGCGGCCTCTTTCGAGGAAAGCCGTCTCGTGGCTAGTCCAAAAGCAATCTGTAAAATCGATTCTCTCCTTGACAGAAAGGCCGTTGCCTCCTCATCTCGTCTCATTTGTAGAAGAATACAAGCACATCCCAATTGAAAATCACAAGGCCCCTAGTTTTGACCAGCTGCGTGACGCAGTAAATTTTCTTATTTCCTGCTCAGCACTTAAGAGAAAGACCCTAGTTCACTGCGCCGCAGGGAAGGGGAGAACAGGCACAGTTCTTGCTGCTTATTTTTGCACGAAAAATGGGTTTGATTACAATGACGCGATTCGCGAGATAAGAAGGAGAAGAGGTAGCGGCTCGGTCGAACGAGGAGCGCAGGAAAATGCGGTCAAGGACTATTGCGAAAGAGTTAGGCGCCAAGAAGACGGAGAAACGCAATATAAAACAAGAAACCAATGACAGCAGTAAAAAAGAAGGTGGAAAAAGTAATCAATGTTTGGATAAAACGGCTACTACTGCTACTATGAAAAGATTGGGAGAAAAGAAATTCTAGCGGATCTGAGCGACTTCAGGTTTTAGGAGTTTTCTTCCCCTGTACCCTTCACTGAGTCCATGCCAATACATCACTTCTCGCTCGCCTAATTTCCAGCAAAGATAGACAGGCTCACCAAACCTCTGGGCCGGAAAGTCGACTAGGCCGCTGTTGATGTCCTTCAGCTCTACTCCCATCTCTTCAAGCCTTGAGATCAGAACGCCGAACTCATCCATAAGTTCGTTCCTCTCTTGCCCTCGGCTTGCTCCTATTTTCTCCCTCAGCTCCCTTATGCGCAAGACGGTAGCTCTTACCTTTGGTAAAATGCGGTTTGCCTGCTCAGGCGTGAAAACCATTGTCATGAGGCTTTAACACCATGCCGGACATGTCAAGCGGCAAATTGATGAGTATCTCATAAAAAAAATCTTGTGGTATGGTCTACTGGTGCCCTCTCTTTTCTTTTAACATTGCGAATGGGTGAAGAAAAACAGGGAGAAATCTTCTCTCTCTCACTTACTCGCGTGTGTGTCATGGAACTTTACTTCACAGCAATAGTGCACACGCTATCTCCTTGAAAGACAGCGTCTGCCTTGTTTATTCCTATGATGTAGCACTCTCTGGGCGCCTTTATCTCTCCGACTATCTCTCCAAAGAAATTCCTGATATGAGCTACCGTCTCGCCTTGTTTCACCATGTATCCTGGTGCAACTGCGTACTGAATAATTCCAGAAACTTCGCTCCGAAGGTGATCTCTGTGATACTCCATATCTTCGAAAAGCTTGACGCTCTCACGTCTTCGCGTGTGCTCCACGCCAAGGACTCCTAGGTGAACAAGCATGTTGACAAGTGCTGCGAATCCAGATCTCGCGGTAATCCAGTCTATTCCATCAGAGCCTGCAAGTTCCAAAGTCAGTCCGAGCTTTCCTCTCTCAACTGCATAGGCACTCAAACTTCCTGAGAGATGCTCTCTCTCGTACTTGTCGGGAGGAAATTCTCCAAGAACTGTCACTCCAGCTGATTTAGCAAGCTCCGCGACACGTTTCAATACTGTTTCCTTCATAGGATCAAGCAAGATGAATGGCACGCATTCCCCAGCGGTGTGGACATCGATTACACAGTCATACTCTTCTGCTAGTGACCAAACTTTTGCGGCTATCCTCTCCCCAACTGATCCCGTAGGATCCCCAGGGTACAGTCTGTTTATGTCTGGCTCTTTGAAGGGGATGCCTCTATGATCATAATTCACACCTTCGGGATTCATGACAGTGGCAATCCTGATCGAGCCATGAGTTTCGACACTCTTGAGCATATCGAGGAGTGACCAAACACTCGCTTGGCCAGTTAACTCGTCTCCATGGATCGATACTCCTATGAATGCTCTCTTTTCGCCAGAGCCTATGTCGATGACTGGTATCTGAACCTTGGTGCCGTCAGGCCTGAGTGTGACATCAACAAATGATTTGGATATCTTTGCCATGATTATACGTGCAGCCCCTTCTACAATGTGGCAAAGGAAATAATGATTTTGGATTCACAAGCCATTTTTTCTTTGTTAGAACATGGTGGTTGCCTTTGATTTTTAAAAATTCGAGGAAGGATAGTTAGGAGTCAAGTTCATCAAAGCGGAAATAAAGGATGTCCAAAGTTTATCTTCGAAACTCGTCGACTTTCAGTGGGCCGAAATGAGTAAGGGTGAGGGGAGGAAGAGGAAGGAGGAGGAGAAGAAGAAGAAAAAAGAAGATGGGGATTCGCATGCTTCGGATGTTTTCCCTGTTAGTTCACTTGCGCGGCTTTCCGAACTGGATGAAGCAATAAGGCACTGCACGCTTTGCAGACTTGCCTCCGGCAGGATCAATGCTGTTCCGGGTTCTGGAAAGACGGACTCACCGAACTTGATGATAGTGGGGGAAGCACCAGGCCGGCAAGAAGATTTGAAGGGTGAACCCTTCGTTGGCGCAGCAGGAAGAATTCTCACAAAGGTACTAGAAAGCGCCGGGCTCAAGAGAGACGAAGTATTCATCACGAACATCGTAAAATGCAGGCCTCCCGGAAACAGAAAGCCTCGAACTGACGAAGTCTCCATCTGCACTGAAAACTATCTTTCAAAACAAATTGAAATGATACGCCCAAAGGTCATTTGCGCCCTCGGAGCGACTTCACTCGAGTACTTCACTGGCAAGTCAAATATGGCAGAAACTCACGGCAAGGCGATCAAAAGTAAGGATGACGGTATCGTTATCTTTGCGACCTATCACCCTGCTGCTGTGCTTAGAAATAATTCCTTGATCTCGGTTCTTGAGGATGACATGAAGAAACTACGTAGAGTGCTAGAAGAAATTGTGAGATAGACAACTAGCAAGATTATATGAATGCAGGCCCCAGAGAGAAAGAGGACGTTATGATACTCTCTTCATTTTCCCTTTCCTCTCACAAATTCCACTTACCTTGTTACTTGAGTCGCCTTCTTTGCCTTACTTCTGCTCGATCTTTTTCTTTTGCTAGGCAGATTTCCCGAGTCTGGCTTCTCCTCTGTTCTCTTTCCTTTCTTTTCCCACCGTTCGCGGCGTACTCTCTCGACAATATGCTCGATTATCTCTCTCAGCGAAGTCCCCGGACCAAAATTTCCGGATATCCCCAAGCGCTCTAGCTTGGGTTTGTCTTTTTCCGGAATTATCCCGCCGCCTACAACGACTATGTCCTTTCCACCCTTCTTCTTCAGAAACTCGACAACCTTTGGGAAAGCAGTCATGTGCGCACCGTTAAGAAGGCTCAGAGCAACCACATCTACGTCTTCATCTACAGCTATCTGAGCCACTTGTTCTGGAGTCGGGAGAAGCCCAGAATAGATCACTTCCATTCCCGCGTCCCTGAAAGCTCTTGCCAGTACAAGAGCTCCTCTATCGTGACCGTCTAATCCAGGTTTAGCAACGAGAATTCGAATCTTCCTAGGACCTGAGACCCGGGGGATGATCTCTTGTTTCATTTCTTTGGGCTCAACAACTGTGGTTGACATTTTCTCTTCTCAAACGCACCCGGCAAAATATTTCGTCTTCTTCTTCTTCTACTTATTAGCTCGCGTTTCTTGAGATGAGGAATGGTAGATTTGGTTCAATCTGAACTTTGGTCTTTAAAGTTGAGAATAAGCATTCCATGCTTCACACGACGACAGGTTCCTTCCAAGAGCCAAATACCTTCCTTCCGACATCCATAATCTCTTGAAGTGTCGCATACGATTCAACAGCCTTAAGCATTGGAATCATGCAATTTGATCTTTCATCTTCAAATGATCTTCTGAGTTCTTCGAGTGCGCTCCTCACCGCAGATTCGTTCCTTTTCTTTCTAAGCTTCTTTAGTCTGATAACGGCTGACCGCTGAACCGCGGGGTCGACCTTAAGGTATTCAATCGGCTTCTCCTCTTCCATCACGTATTTGTTGACTCCTACCACTGATCTTCTTCCAGCTTCCATCTGTTGACTCTTCGCATAGGCGGTGTTTGCGATTTCGCGTTGAATGTAGCCTTGTTTTATGGCTTCAAGAACTCCTCCCATCTGGTCTATCTTCTCAAAGTACCTGAACGCTTGTTCTTCCATTTCATTTGTCAGCCATTCAAGGTAGTAAGAGCCGCCTAGAGGATCTATTACGTCTGTGACTCCTGTCTCCTCTGCTATAATCTGCTGAGTCCTAAGTGCAACTGTAACTGCCTGCTCTGTTGGAAGAGCCCATGCTTCGTCGTACGAGTTTGTGTGGAGCGACTGCGTGCCTCCAAGCACGGCAGCAAGGGCCTCAATCGCTGTTCTTATTATGTTGTTTAGCGGTTGTTGCCAAGTAAGAGAGACGCCCGATGTTTGAGTGTGAAATCGAAGGATGAGGCTTCGTGGATTCTTCGCACCAAATCTCTCCTTCATCACAGTCGCCCATATGCGTCTGGCCGCTCGAAACTTTGCTATCTCCTCGAAGAAATCCATATCGCAGTTGAAGAAGAAAGAGAATCTGGGCACGAAATCGTCTACATCGAGCCCAGCATCAAGCCCGAGTTTCACGTAAGAAAAACCGTCAGCGAGAGTGAAAGCCAGTTCTTGAACGGCATTTGCTCCGGCTTCACGAATGTGGTATCCTGAGATGCTGATGTAATGCCAGTACGGCATGTGCTTCGTGCAGAAGGTCATCATATCTCTTATGATTCGAAGATGTGCTTCCGGAGGAAAGGCCCATTCCTTCTGCGCGATGTACTCCTTCAAGATGTCAGTCTGAACAGTTCCTCGAAGCTTCTGAGGTTGCACTCTTTGCTTTTTCGCTACTGCAACGTACATGCAAGTTAGAACCGCCGCGGGTGCATTGATTGTCATTGAAGTGCTAACTTGATCAAGTGGTATACCTTCGAAAATCGTTTCCATGTCTTCAAGAGAGGACACCGAGACTCCGCATCTTCCTACCTCTCCGTCAGCTCTTGGATCATCCGCGTCGTAACCATAAAGAGTCGGCATATCGAACGCAATTGAGAGACCAGTCTCCCCCTCCTTCAAAAGGTACTTGAGCCTCTTGTTTGTGTTCTCCGGAGAACCAAATCCAGAAAACATTCGCATCGTCCAAAGTTTTCCCCGATACATCGTGGGATAGACCCCACGTGTGTAGGGATATTGTCCCGGAAATCCTAGATCTCGATCAAACTGGTTACCTTTTACATCGAGCGGTGTGTAAATTCTCTTCAGCGGAATCCCAGATGCATTTTCAAAAACCTCCTTGCGCTCAGGATGTTCAGCAAGAAACGGATTGAGAACGTTTTGGGTCCATTCATTCAGAGTTTTCCTCGTTCTCGCAAGAGCTTCCTCGGAGAAATCGCCTTTCAATTCGGCCTTTCTAGACTCGATTTCTGCAAGCCTCCTTGCCCAGTATGGATCAGTCATGCGATATATCCCCCTGTTCTTGCATTCAAATTACCCTTCATGCGCAAACTTCCATGCTTTCGAAATTCGTAAATTGATTTTAAAAATGGTTATCTCCGGATTAGAAATAGTAGAGTGCTCTATCTTTACAGCACTCTTCAATATAGGCGATCTAATTATATCTTCGTTGCGGTCTTTTTCCCCTCTCACATGATTTGATTCATCGTCGTCTTTGCGAAACACGCCACTACAGAGTGGAGGGGCGAAAAGATGGGTTATATTATACCAAATATTTGCCAAATCACGCTTTGGAGTACGCTCTACTCAGGTCTGCATTCTGACATAGCTTGTCATAGTTTTGGTCTAACCGACTAAGGAATGCAGCTGCGAAATCCAAGATGGGTATTTGCTTACCAGTTTCATCGTAGTAGCTTGTGGCAATTGATCCAATATGCTCGTCTCCCTTGACAGAGTTGTTAACATTGACTCCCACTCCCAGGATAACAAGACAAGAGTCTCCTCTGATTGAGGCATCAGCAAGAACACCGGCAATTTTCTTCTTGTTTGAGCGCAAGATCACGTCATTGGGCTCCTTTATCATGCATCCGGGGAAAGCAAAATCAATTTCGAAAGTGTCGATCACTGACTTTGATGCAACAAGTGTCAGTTGGTTAGACGCATTCGGTGGTGGACACAGAGAAATCGAAAGCCATAGGCCGCCTTTTTGAGAAATCCATTTCCTTCCCTGCCTCCCCCTTCCTTCAGTCTGGATCTGACTGATTACAACTAATCCCTCAATCGTATTTTGAGGCAAACTTCCTAGGTAATTCTGGGTCGAATCGATGCTATAAAGACAGACCGGGATTATCTTTCTGAGCCTCTTGAGGCGCTTCGTATCAAGTTTCTTCATTAACTCGAACTCGGATTGCACGTCTCTAATGACCGAAGACATGATCGATGCAATCTCCATCTCGAAGCTTGCCATGTTCTAGGGTTCCGTTTTCAAAGATTGCCCAGTTGTTGGAAGTCTAATTTCTCTTTCTTTTCAGGTTCTTTTGCCTCTGAGCTGAGGAGGCTTGTACTCCCAGTTCAAGATTCTTCCGACATCTTCTTCGGTCGGAGTTGGAATCTTACGAGGGGGTTTTCTCTGGTCCACATTCCCTTTGAGTTGATTAGCAGTCCGAGAGTTTTGGACTTTATGTTCATCCCAATCACGTGGCTCTTTGGGCCTGTTGCCCACATCAGCGTCGCCCCCCCCAAGAATCGGCATCTAGGCACATAAACAAGTTCACCTGAACCCACTCGTATATGATATCACAAATCGTGTCGCCAATGGAGATAGATCTGGCGCCTATTTTTTTCGAGTCTCTCTTGAAGAAGAGATTTCCACTTCGGCAAATCTTGCTTCGACGGGATCGGAGCAAAATCGATGTTGTGGACGATAGGTTCCTTTCTACTGAGGCTTCCAGCTATTTCGATTTTCTTGCAAAGGTCTTCGATCTTGGATTGGAATCCAAGGGCGATTTTCATCGCTTCTTCAAATCTCATTTCTCTTTTCTGTGACAAGGAGGAGTATCGTCTCTCTCACTAGATTCCGTTCGGATGAGCTAGAACGGTTGGTGAAGCCCATCTTTTCTCCGCACGATTGCTCTTTTCCAAGATTTCGTTTTAATCTGCTCATACATTGTGTCCACTATATTTCCGGAAGGGCACAATCTTCCGGAGTCTTGTCATACCTACTTCTTGGCACGAACGGAGCTCTCAACTTCGGTTTTCTTGTATTTTCTTGGAATGTAGCTCCGATAACTAAGTTTCAGAAATTTCGGGTCAAAGAGCTCAATGAAGGAGGTAGCCTTTTCCAAGTTCCACCAGCTGCCCCCTTCTCTTTCGTAGGCTTCGATGTCCTAAGATCTCGCTATCCTAGTTTGTTTATTCTCTCGGGGGTTTATGCGTAATCGAGAACAAAGCAATTAACACGTTTTGTATTTTCTTTCGAGTTTCCGCCACGATCCTGACTGGCCATAGGACGGGACTGATTCTTTTTTAACGACAACCACTTTGTGTCAGCTTGAAGAAGAGTACTCCTCCTTGAGCCTCATGATTTCCTTCC
>CADDZS010000024.1 GCA_902812485.1 archaeon | reverse complement strand
CTCTCTTCCGGAGAGTATTTTAGCAAGCAACAATTTCGTGTGATTTGTAAGAGGAGGGGTGAGAACCTAGAAAAATGCAAGGTGCAAAGGATGAATCGAGTCGCCCTGAACTCAAATTTGTAAAATCGCGCGATTTTCGCGTTCCGTTCAGCGCTGGCATGCTAATCACTCTTGTTGGAGCCTACGCAGACACTTACTATCATTTATCTGGCCTAGCTGCAAAGGAGGGATTCTTTACGCCTGCACATGCGACACTTTATGGCGGCGTTTTCATCATGCTTCTTTCTACGATTCTTTGGAGAAAGAAGAAGCTCTTCTTGAAAGGTGTAAGTATCAACAGAAATGTCTTGAGCGTAGGACTCTTTCTTATGGTCGCAGGGGGAGCATGGGACTTTGTCTACCACTCCATCCATGGTTTCGTCGACGTGGTTGCTTGGACTCCTCCCCACCTGACTGTTACTGCTGGGTTCGTGATACTTATGATCGCAGCTGTCGTCCAATTTGGAAGGAGAAGTGGGCTCTTCGTCAAATCTGCGCTCGCAAGCTCGGTCTTGTTGTTTGTGGCGCTTTGGGCTACGGTTATTGTGCTAACGGCTTGAAAAAACGAAGCATACAGCCCCATACCATCTTCCGAGCTATCGGGACAAACTTAGGGCATTGAATATGACAGAAAAAGGATGAAAAAGAAAGAGAGAATCGAGAAAGAGATTTGTTCGCTGTGATCAGTCGCGAATTTTATTATTTCACTCGTTCTCTTTGGATGGGGAGTACGGGGCGGAAGGGACTTCCGTTGTTCCAATAAGAGAAATCATTAGAGTCTAGAGCTTGGCTTAGTTCTCTCTTTGCTTTCTCCCGGAACTTTCTGTCAACTATCAAAAGAATTCCACCCTCACGGCCGTCTGTCCTAATGAGAGCTTTACGAACATTTTCTTCTGGTTGAAGATGAACTCCCCAGTGACCCCGTTTTCGGTATGTGTCCCTTATTACGAAATACAGGGAAGACTTTGCCTTTGCTTTCCTAGCTAGGAAAAAGCCCATAACTGAAACAAAATGTCCGACTTTCCACTTGTCATACTTCCACTCACTATTAGCTGCTACGTCGCTTTCTTCGCAAAACTCCAAAAGAACATCGAGAATAGATTTGTTGCTTTGCAAAACTGGATCAAGAAGGTGAGAGCATTCCAAATTGAGGATCATCTGAGCCTTCCAGGTGTTTGCATTTTGCATTATCGCAGAAATCAATGCGCGAAATTTATCTCGAGTGAAGAGCACTTTTCTTCCATTTTTACCTCTCCTCCTACTCGTCGTCGTCGAAGGGAGAGGTATTACAGCGAGTCTTTGATTCGAAGCTTGCTCGATAGAGGTGCCGACCCCGTATGCGCTTCCCCCAAGCTCTTCATCCTTGTCTGTTGTAGGAAGCTTGTAGAGATATGAAGTAGCGAATGCACCCCGTCCGTCATCTTTTGTAAACTGATATGATTCGGATTCTGCCCGAGCCAGCGAGTCCTTTCGAGAAATGTTGACTCCGGCAAGAGCCGCCATCAGATCCTCTGATATCTCTTCGCCTCCAAACTCGTGATAGCCTAGTCCTCGGAGAAGATAGGTTGCAGCATAAGCGCCACAGGTGTTCTCTTTCTGGTCTCCCATTGAAAAATAGGATTTGTCTATTTCCCGTGATCCTGGAAGCGGAATGAACTCGAAACTCGGAACTCTTAATCGAGACCCGCGATCCAAGGCTCGTTCAGTATGTTTCAATGTAAGTTTCGATCTCCCAAGGAGTGACTTGCTTCAAAAACCTGTTCCACTCTGCTTCCCTGAGTTTTACAAACTCTTCGCAAAGTGTTTCCCCGAGAAGCTTCTTGAGCACAATATCCTTCTTGAGCGCGTATATTGCCTCGCCCAAATTTCTCGGCAAGAACTCGAGCTTTCTTTCCCTAAGCTCCTTTTCGCTCAGACGAGAAGGATCTTCGAAGATCAATGATGGAGCCTCAAGTCCGCGCTTGATTCCGTCGTAGCCCGCCGCAAGTATTGCTCCGAGTGCGAGATGGGGATTGCATGTGGAATCCGGCGATCTAAATTCAATTCTAGTCGAATTGTCCGGGATCCTAATGAGGCTGTTTCTGTTCCCTCCACCGTAAGTTATGAGCGCAGGAGCCCAAGTCCCGAGTTGAAGCCTTCTATAGGAGTTCACCGTCGGATTGCAAAAAGCTGAGATCGCCCTAGCATGCTTTAGGAGTCCTGCGACGAATGAGAGTCCAAGCTCGCTTAATGTGTCCTTAGATTTGAAAAAAGCATCACCTTCCAACGCTTTCTTCCTATTTCTTCTTCTTCCTCCTCCTTTGTTCTGGTGCTCCGAGATTCTCTCAGCGCTCAAATGTATGTGCAAACCGCTTCCAGCAGAGTTTTCAAATGGTTTTGGCATGAAGGTGGCTAGAAGGCCATGCTTTCGCGCGACTCCGCGCCAAATCTCTCTATATAGAACAAAGTTGTCGGCCGACTTGAGCGGGGAAGACTGCGAAAAGTTCACCTCATACTGACCAGGGCCATATTCGGCAGTGACTTTCTCCACGTACACTCCCGCTGACTCCAAACACCTCATAACTTCCGAGAGGATTGGATGCTCAATTTCGAGACCATCCGGCGAAAAGCACTTCGAATCGTCCGCAGGCAAATAGGAAGCATTGTGGACCCCCTCCTCCTTCTCCTTCTCAGAGCTGACTTTTCTCAAGAGATATGACTCGGCTTCGAATGCAACAGATATAGAAATCCTTAGCTCTTCATCTTCGTCTTCAAATTTTGAAACTACTCTTTTCAGAAGATTGCGTGGACAACCCTCCCATGGCCTTCCCTGTTCGTCTACTAAATCACAGAAAACTCTTGCAGTTCTTGGAAGATAGTCAAGCCTTGCAAATGTTTCCTGAGCTGGTTTTGCGAAAAAGTCCCCGGTCTCGGCTCCCCAACGAGGATTAGCGACCATGTCCTCAAAGATCGTGAAATCCATGATCGCCTTGCTGAAATTCAATCCCTTCGAGAAGATTCTCGAATAGTAGTTTGGTCTTACCTCCCTTGCTCTCAAGATGTTATTGTAATCTAGGAACTCCAGTACTATCCAATCAAAATCTTGGAGGGACGGGCTCTTTGCCCCTGCTTCTTGTAGTTGCTCCCCCTTATTTTGTCCCAAGGATTTTTCCAAGTGTTCCTCCTTTGCCTCCTACCCCATTCGTCTTCTTCTTCTTGTCGCTCTTCCTATCTATGGAGCTTTCCTTGGATGGCGAGGAAGAAGTTGTTAGAGAGCTTTCTTCCTTCGTCTCCATTTTTCTATTCTTTGTTCTCAAAACATAGCGAGCTATCGCGAAATAAACGATCGTCGCGATGATCAGAACAGACAGCGAATCGATTTGAAGCTGTGGAACGATCTGAAGGAATAAGTAAATCAAAAGTGAAAGAGCTACCGACCCAAGAGCCACAAAGACGAACATCCTGCTGAAGGAGCTAAGCTCAGACTGAATTTCATCCACTTCATAACCTGCTTTTTTGAAATCGAATTCGAATTTTCTGTACGTGACGAACAGCGTCGAGGTGATTATCGACAGTTCAACGAGAAGCACAGACAGACCAAGCGCGTCAGAATTTATTGGATAAGAGCCAAGGGGGAACTTCAACACAAGAGCAACATACCCGAAGGCCAAACAAGCAACAAGAAGGAGAAAGGAGAATATCAGCCAAGCTATCTTTGAGACCCCAGAAGCAGTAGGGGTCGACGAGAGTATACCCATCAAGCAGGAGAAGAAAACGATCACAATTCCCACGGTCTCGCTCACTAGTGTAGGACCCGAGGCGTAAATTACAATCCCAGAGGCGAGTGAGATCAATACGGAAAGTAAAATTATCTGTGTTTTTTCCATGCGATCTCTTTCTACCCCTCCTCTTCCTCCTAAATTCACTACAGATTGAGCCTTGTCGCAACAAGCGATGATCTAACTGCTTTTCCTATACTCTCAAATGCCGGATCCCAAGAGACTATGCTCACAGCTTGAGGAAGTAATCCGTATTGTTCTTTCTTCTTCATCGGCAAAAGAATTGATTTCAGCGGCAGTCCCGTATTCATCGAACCGTGTTTCGCGATTATGCTATATGGCATCACATCGACCAACGAAACTCGCGCCCTAAGTCTCAAGAGCATGTTTGCAAAACGCTTCAGCTGATTCAAGTTTGAGCTTGTCACATTGCTGATTATCACGATTGTGGGCCTCGATTCTTTGATTATTTTGATCAGTACCTCATGTTGCTCGTACTCTGGCAAAACTGCGTAAGATTGAGACGCAAGTCTTAGAGGGCTCTCAGCCGTGACTGGCTCTGCAATCATAAGCATCTCCTTGATCCTCTGATAGTGCTCTGTTCCCGAGCTTGGAAGCACGAAGTTGTGCGAACGCTTCTCGCCCGCTTGTGGGACTATCCAGACTCCAACATTGATGCTGTGGCCCAACAGAAGTTTCGCATAAGAGAGTAGAAAGGCGATCCCGTACTCGAGTGGATTCTCTTCGCCTGTTCCGTGAGTCATGAGCTCACCTCTATCGAGTATGAAAATGAACGTCCTGAGGCCTTCCCTTTCGTACTCGTTCACCAGAAGCTTGTCTTGGTTAGTGAGCCTTGAGCTTGCCTTCCAATTCACGAACTTATACGGATCCCCGACCGCATAATCCCTTATGGAGACGAAATCGGTCGAGTAAGGCCCGAGCCTCGTTCGTGATTGTCTTGGAACCTGATATCGCGATCTCGTCCTAATCTGAGATTTCTTCAATATCCTAATGTTTGGCAGAACCTTGATCGTCATGTTGACTGGCACGATTCCTTCAGACTTGTTCAGAAGCCCGAGGGCTGGATAGTATGTGTATTGAATGTTCGAAAACTGAAAGTTTCCACGGCGCAGTGCCTTCAGCCTGTAAGAATATTTTCTCTCTATTGGTTGGAGCCCCTTGAACACAGTGTGAACGTTTGTTCCGTCAGTGATCTCAAACCTTTCGCTAGTCGGAAATCGAAAGACAATCAAGCCAAATCCCTGAGGGATGCTCACATTTGCTTCAAGCTTGAGCTCTTCCCCAACCCTGAGAACATCGCTCGACAACTGAGAAATAGTGATTTGGAGTACAGCCTTTTTATCGAGTGAAAGAAGTATTGCGATGAAAACAAGAGGAAAGATGATTCCCAAAATAAGCGCTGGATCCGACGAAATAATCGCCGCTATTGTCACGACAACTGGGAGTACGAGAAGCGAAATGACAACTCGCGACCATTCTCTTACCACTTTTCTAAGTGGGCCTCCTCTTCTCCTTCTTCTTCACAATCATAAATTGGGCGTGGATTTCAAATAGTGATCGGTCGAAAAGATAAACCTAGAGCCTTCTAGAGTGATAGAACCATCAACAGAAGAAATCAATCAAGATCTAGGGTAGAAGAAGGAGAGGAGGAGTGCGTCCACCACACACATCCTCCTATTCTTGCTATTTCTATTATTACATCGTTTCTTCAGATTTTGTCTTTTCCGGTAGCTTTTGTCACTTGCCCTGATCGAGAGCGTGTGGCAAGTGCTACCGCGAAAAGCATGATCCCTCCGCCGAGAACAGTAAAAGCTGTTACTTTTTCACCGAGCAAGACGATTCCGCCAATTACGCTTACGACAGGAACCAAGTAGAGTTGCACTGAAAGCCTTGACACCGCCCCTCTGCTTAAGAGAATGTAAAACATAGAATATCCAATGACAGTGCTCAGAAGCGAAAGATAAAGAACTGAAACCCAGCCCGCAACAGAAAGGCTTGAGACTTGATTCTCGAAGTTCCCAGTGAAGAGCAATGGGAGCAACATAAGCGTTCCAATAATCCCTGCCCTAATCGCCACGGGCAACGCACCGTACTTTTCAACGAGAGGTTTCGAGAGAACTGAGAAGACAGCATAGAAGAGGGCGGTTACCACTACTTCTAGGGGACCGAAGATCGATCCACCGCCAGAAAGATCTTGGATCGAAAGTAGCACTGCTCCGAATGACGCGATCACAAGAGCTACGACTAGCGTTCGCCCTATCTCTTCTTTGAGTGATATACGCGAAAGGAGCACGATGAATACTGGCCCGAGAGAAACAAGAAGTCCAGCTAGCCCAGATGAGACGCTTGTCTCGCCAAAGTTCAGGGACAGGTGATAGGCTGGAACGTTCGCAAAGGATACAATCAAGAGTCTTGAAAGATCCTTTCTTTCGAATCTCGTCTTGAGCCTTCCTACAAAAGGAAGGATTGCGAGATAGCCCGCACTTGCAACTAGCCATCGTAGAAGAGCTAGATTCACTGGAGACAGCTCGAAGTCCGCTACTCTTATCGCAACGAAAGCTATCCCCCAGATTATGCTAAGAACGATGAGAAGAGCATAACTCCTAGCAAATTCGACGAGGTTTCGACTCTTTTCTCTTTCTCTTTTATTCTTCTCAAAAGCTACGCTCATGAATCAAACATCCCCATCCTTCTATTCAGATGAAAAAGGCGAGCAGAAGAAGAAAAGGAGAATAGGGCGCGAGAAGACGAAAGTGGTTTCTCTCTCCCCTTCTACGAAACGGCTCTTTTCCTTGCTTTTACTCTTCGATCCGAAATTGAAACGTTCGCGCCTTCCTTTTGTAGAAGGATTTTCTTTCTCTCGACTCCGAGGCCGTAACCGCCTAAATCTCCGTTTTTCCTGATCACCCTATGACAAGGAATGACAAGGGGGACAGGGTTTGCGGCGCATGCGTTTGCAACTGCTCTTGTCGCCTTGGGCAATCCTACACGGCTTGCGATTTCGCTGTAGGATCTTACTTCGCCGTACGGAATCTTGCCAAGCTCCTCCCATACTCTCATTTGAAAAGCAGTTGATCGAAGATCCAAGGGCAAGTTTGAATTAGCCAGATCCTTCCCCTTTGTCAAGTAGTCGAGTATCTTTCCTACTGCTAGTGAGATTGTATCATTCGGATCTTCCTCTCTTACAAGTTCTGCTCTCGGGAATTCCCTTTGAAGCGAGGAAACCAGCTCTTTATCCGAATCTGCAATGTCAACGGAGCAAATACCTCTTTCGGTGGCTGCGACGAGAAGTCGCCCGAGAGGGCAGTTTCTTATCGCGAATCTTATCTCGAAGCCCTCTCCGCCCATCTTGTAGTTTGCTGGACTCATCCCGAGTTTCTCGTTCGGTCTGAAATAGAGCCATCCCGTCGTGTTGTAGCCTGCATTGTAGATAGATTTTCTGATGGAAGTTCCTCCGCGGAGAGATCGTCTTATTCGTCCGAGTCTCACGGCCTCGATATACTTCTTCGGAGTAATTCCGGTCACTCTCTTAAAAGTCCTCTGCAAGTGAAACAGGCTCAAGCCTGACTCTTTGCTTAACCTTGAAAGTGTGAGCTTATCCTGCGAATTCTCGTTGATGAATTCGCATAGCTTTTCGATGAGCTTTACGTGTTTTTCGGAAGACCGAACAGTTTTCTCCCCAGTTTTGTCCATGTGTGATTTGAGGCCGGTTTCTGGTCTTTTCTGCAAGGCTAGCAAAAAGGTCTCACTCTCAACTTCCCCTTTCAAATCTTTGTTTCTGTATCTTTTTCTTTTGGAGCTCTCTTAAACTGTGGGATAGCAGAGCATTATTGTTTCTCTCGATTAATAATGCGTTGTCTTTCGATCTTGCTCTTTTCTTCCCTTCCTTTCTTCCTTCTTCGAATTCATGAAATTGACCAGTACTCGCATGAGTGCCAAAGGGGAGATCAAGTTAGGAATGAGAGGAAGCCCATGAAAAAATGCCATGCGAGATTTGGAGGAGAGAAAATTATGCTTCTTCCTCTCTCCTTCTTATCCTACTTTGGGACTGGGATCTTTGCCAAGTATTCTCGCACAACAGAATTGACGCTCAGCTCCTCAAGAGAGTACTCAGGTTTTAGGACGATCCTGTGCGAGAGAGCATCTTCCACTACGAATTTAACATCGTCTGGGATGACAAAGTCCCGCCCAAACATCATCGCCATTGCTCTGCTCATTCTCATTAGAGAGAGCAGTCCTCTCGGGCTTGGGCCTGCCATCACCCTAGGATCTTTTCTGCACTGCGAAAAATCTCTGATGTATCCAAGCACTTCGTCACTCACCTTGACAGAGGCCTCAAGCAAAGATCTGATTTTCAGCAGCTTCTCAGTCGCAAGCACTTGCCTTGCATTGCTACTTGGATCATCGGTCTGCCAAGAGATGCGTCTCTTCATAAGCTCGAGCTCTTGCTCAGGATAGCCTAGGGAAATTCGAATCATGAATCTGTCTAGCTCAGCTTCCGGAAGAGGGTACGTTCCCTCGAACTCGATTGGATTTTCAGTAGCAAGCACTATGAAAGGGGAGGGGAGCTTCACTGTTTCCCCCTCGATGGTCACCTGCCCCTCCTCCATGGCTTCAAGGAGTGCAGCTTGAGTTTTTGGAGGCGCACGGTTGATTTCGTCGGCGAGAATGAGATTTGCGAATATAGGACCGCTCATGAGCTCGAATTCACCCTTAGCTGGCCTCCAAACCTTTGTCCCGACTATATCACTCGGAAGAAGATCTGGAGTGAATTGGATCCTACGAAATTTGAGTCCCAAAACTCCGGCAATCAGTTTCGTGAGAAAAGTCTTCCCGATTCCAGGGTGATCTTCAAGCAGAATATGGCCGCCAGCTATCGTGGCTGCTAGTATCTTGGTCAAAACATTTCTGTTTCCCACGTAGTACTTTGAAATTTCGTCTATAGTCTCCTTGAGTAGGGATATCGCGTCGCCCAGATGAAAGCTGTCATCCGATTGTGAATCGGGAGTGGAGCCAGAGTTCAGTGAAGTCAACCCTTTTCATTCACTCTTCGGATCATTTCCGCGATCGTGGAATTTACAATTTCCATTCTCGTCTTCATTTCGATCTCAAGCCCCTTTTTGAGAGAAATATCGCTGAATTTGTAAATTGGAGGGATCTCGTAATTTATCAGTTTCTCGAGCACAACCTTGCTTCCAGCGAAGTTGACACCTGCGTTAGCCAAAATTGAAGAGAGTGCAACGAGAAGATTCCCCTTTCTCCCAGTCACGACGAACTCTCTTGCCGCCTTGTTGATATAGTCAAAATCTTGATTTGTGACCAGTTTCATTTCGTTCGAGTGTTTTTCGTAAAGCTGCTGTTGCATGGTTTCAATTCTCTTCATATCAAGTGAATACACTTTGATTCCCACGTAGGAGATTCCGAGCACTGCGATGATCAGTATTGCCACAAAGGTGTAAACACTCGCAAGGGTAAGCGAGAGTATTCCAGCCGCGAATCCAACGAGAAAAGCCACAGTCGACCATTCACCAGTCGAGTGCATAAGATACAGACCAGCCTCGCGGAGCGAAGGCCACCTTGAAGAGGAAGACGCTAGAAGCGGTGAAATTGACAGAACTCCGTATGCTATTCCTGAGTAGAGGAAGGGATAACCGAGCCAAGAAAGAGGAGCGAATGGTGAAACAAGGGCAAATATGAAGAGAAGAGCAAGAGCTCCAGCCACCCGATCAAAGAAAAGGGAAGTTGATTGATGCTGTGCAAAATTCTTTGATGCGTTTGATGAGAAGATGTGAAGGAGCATTGCTCCGATCGAAAACACAATCGCCAAAAACAAACTCGAAACAAGCCCGACAGCAGGACTGCCGTAGTAGGCGGCTAGAACAAGCTCACCGCTTAACACAAAGAACAAAGCGAAAGCGAAAGGCGCCATGAACGAGCGAAGGACGGCTGCCCAGTAGAAATAGCCACGTCTCGCGAGCAAGCGAGCGAAGAAGAGTGGAACAAGCGCAAGAGCAGTTGGAAGTGTGATTAATATCAAAAAGAAGAGTGGCTGAAGAAAAGTGAATAGAGAGTAGGAAGTGGCAAGGAGTGCACTGATTGCGAGAACGTACCTTGCCGCCGTCGCTTTGGACGAAGAAAGTGCAGCCTCGCCTTCTTTAGTTCCGGTAATTGGTTTTACCAATTCGCCGCTGCTACTCGTATTCTCCTTTCCACTGTCCACAGATTATTACTTTACCCGCTGAGCTTGCCGGCCAAAATCTCTTATTGCGATTCTTTTGCCTCGATCAGCCCTGTGCTTGGGTGTTCTACTCCCGTCTATATAGGAGATTTCGTGAGCAATCCAGTCAAGCGACTCATAGCCCATTGTCTTTGCGGCTCGCTGATCGAGGGTGAAAAGGCTCGGGTAAAACCTAGACTCAATTTTTGTAAAAACAGATTAATATAACTCGGAAGTCTTGGACTTTGCATAAAGCTGGCCGAAACCGTGTGTGCGTGTAGTGTGGACACTTGCGCTTGATCGAATCGTCACTCTCAGAGCAAGAGGATAGTGGCAGTAATAGCGTAACCAATCAAAAGAACAAAGTTTTCAACGAATTAGTTTACGAAAGCATTCTGTCTGGTCTCAAGCAGATACTCGGCGAAAGCGGATCCTCATCAACACTCTACCATTTGAAACTCGAAAGTGGTTCGTTCGATCCTCGAGTTTTTCACGAACGTTTGACAGATATGTTTCACGCGGGAGCAGCATCGATCGAAAAAGTAATCGTAAAGGAGCTTTTCAAGGCGATGGACGTTCAATTCAAGGAAAGACAAGGATACGACTTCCTCGGTTACATCGAGCTCGCCAAGAAAATTTACTCTTCCAAATTCCGCTAGTAAGATGGTGACCTCAAGATTGCCAAGAGCGACTAACCCTTCCAGATCGAAGATGAAAAATACGGCAAAGAAAGTAGCGATGGAGAACACTTCCGATTCTAGAAATGCAAGTGATAGGGAAGCAACGACGAAGAGTTTGGCTTTTGCTCAGAGGCTCCTCACTGATAGCTTGGACGGCATTGCTAAATTCCTTGAACTAAGAGGGCATACCCTTCTCATCAAGGGGAACCCTGGGGCGGGGAAAACGACTCTTGCCCTTCAACTGCTCAAGCATTTCGGAGAGAAGAACACGATATATGTTTCAACTAGAGAGTCGGGGGAGAAGCTCGAAAACGAGATACCTTGGGCAAGAACCACTCTTCGAAGGACTGCTTTTGAAGATGTGCGTTTGAGCTCAGCCTCTGAGATAATCGAAAAGGTTCTAGCTGCCCAGCAACGGGGCAGACACAAAGGAAAGCACAGGAATGTTCACGCCATAGTTCTCGACACGTGGGACGGCCTTGCAAAGGAGATAGCGGACGAAAGAGAGCGCCTGAAGGCAGAAAAGACACTCATCTCGATCGCCGATGGTTCTGATCTAAGGATCATTTTCGTAAGCGAGGAACCAAGCAAAACAACTATGGACTATCTCGTCGATGGGATAGTGGAGCTCAGTCGTTTTGAGGAGAGCAGTAGGATCTTCAGAGAGATCGAGATGCAAAAACTTAGGGGGACTCTGATCGAGCAGCACAAATATCTCTATACTCTTGCCGGCGGAATCTTCAGGCATTTTGTGCCTTATTCAAGCCCTGATTATTCTTCTGCAGTGAAATTTCCGCCTCTCAAAGATACCTCAAATGGGGAGAGTTTCTCTTTTGGTTCTCAAGAGCTAGACAGCCTTTTTGGTGGGATAGGCAAGGGGAGCTCATTTGCAATCGAGTACGACGAAAATGTTCCTTATAGCGCCATAAGGATGATCGAGACTCCTGCCGTAATCAACGCCCTCAACATTGGGAGGGGAGTCATAATGATACCGCTTCCGGGGTCTAGCATAAAACACATCTTTTCGCTGATCAAACCATTTGTCAGCGAAGAAGCATTCCTGAAACGTTTCAGAATTGGTACGAGCGGGATTTTTCAAGTGCAGAACCTAGAGAGTCAAATGTTCTCGCTTACCCCAAGCAAAATCGAAGACTCTCAGGATTCGTTCAACACAGCGCTTGAGGAAGTGACTAAGAACTCCGCCGACGGGGGCGTCCTCTTGGTAGAAGCCATAAGTCTTCTCGAGAACCTATTTGCGACTGAGCGTGAATCGATGCTCATGCGTCTTGCAGAGCGAACTGCTCGAGTGCAACAAGAATCGAAGGATGCCCTAATGCTGCTTATGCAGGAAGATTCTTCGGTTCGCTCCCGTGTGCTCGCCATCAGTAGTCACTACGTGAAGTTGTTTGTAAGAGACAGATCGGTCGTTGTGATGGGGGAGAAACCTAGTACAGTGGCTCATGTGATGGAGCACTCGAAGAAAAATCCCCTTCTGCCAAGCCTCACCCCCATTGTGTAGTTTGTCTCACCCCAATATTTTTGTTAGAGTCTCATAGCCTAAAAAAAGGAGAAAGAAAGAGCCAAAGACGTCCAAGGAGAGAGAGTGTGTCCTTCTTCTCAATGACTTCGAATGGCAAAGAAAGGAGTGGCCAGAGTTATAAAATCTCTGAAACTCAGGCTATGCGCTACTGCGAAGATCTGCTATCAGTCGACGAACAGATAGTTGCAGTCGCAATAGTAGATCCTGCCGGGGAGCTGCTAGGCTTGGATTGGAAGAGAGAAAGAGTTCCTTGGGAGGGCCAGAGTTTTGAGCAAAGGAAAGAATTCGAAAGCATCCAAGGTAAGCTCGGAGCGTGGGTAAAGATAATTTTGAGTTTGAGCGAAGAAACGGCCCCTCTCATTGGAAGGCTCGAACGAGCAATCTTTGTGCACAAAAAGTTCCAGCTGATCTTGCTCGGTTCGCCGTCCAAAGGTTGTAATGTGGGTTGCATGGTTGCAAGATCGACTGATGCAGGGTACATCGCAAGAAAAGTTGCAGAGATACTAGGAGAACCGCTCTAAATAGAAGAAGAGTATTTTTGAATCTGGGAGGTGTGCGCTTCTTCTCTGCTTTTGACAGAACAGAGAGGAGGCATAGGATTTTTCAAATTCGCCTCCTCCTCGACCTATTAATTCTCCTCCTACTGCTATTTCGGTCCGCAAATTATTACTTTTGGATTTGCAAGCGCCTCAGAAAGATCTTTTAGAAACATTTCGTATTCGGCCCTTGTGAAGTGTTTCCTTCCATAGAAGGCCCTTTCGAAGAGCCTAGTCAGCTCTGAAAGTTTCTCCTTGTCGTTCACAAACTCCGGGAAACGTCTCTCAACTTCCTCGACAATCTCTCTCGGGGTCTTCGTTTCCATGGCCTTTTCAAGCTCGCCATTCGAGAGCAAGTTGAGCCTGAAATGCTTCACAACATCTTCATCATACTCGACTGCTCTTATCCATTTGTCATCAACACGCCCGTCAGGCGCCCTTCCTCGAAGAAGGTTGCACGTCCTACCGAAGGCTACGCTGAAAGTTTCGTTCTTCTCCTTTTGAGTTGAAGCTGCCGTTGTCTTCTTTTTTCCTACTCCTCCTTCTTCTTCCCCCTCCTCCTTCTCCGCTACGCTGTTTCCAGTCTCTGCTATCTTACCATACCCTTCGTCTCTCTCTTCTAGGGAAGTGATCGACGAGCCTGCTGGCGCGTCAACTCTCAAGTTTGTGTTCAGCTCCCAGATCAGGGGTAGGTTCTCGTTTATCTCTGGTCTTAAGAATCCGCCTTGAGAGCCCCATCCCTGAAAGCTCGAAATGAACTCGCGCCCAGATATCAAAAGATCAAGCGAATCCTTCCCATGATCGGCTGTATTTCCTTCTTCTTTTTGTGTCTCAGCTGATTGAAGAATAAGAGGTGTGGGCAAAGTCCACTTGCCAAAATCTCTTTTTCTCTTCTTCCTCCCTTTTGTCGACTTTGGCCTGGATCTTGACGAAACAAATGCAACCGTTGAAACGATAGCGATCACAATTATTATGATGACGAGTATCTCGCTCGGAATTATGACCACCTGATCCTTTATTGTAGTCGTTGCAACTGTATTCTTCGCCACTGACCCCTGATTCGAAGACCCCTCACTGCCAGAGCCGGATGAATCACCAACACCACTCCCGTTCGCTGATCCTGATCCAGTCCCCGAACCTGCACCAGTCCCGCTGCCGCTCCCCGAGCCAAGGCCAATTCCCCAAAAAGGGAAGGTCCAGCTAGGAAATTTCAATTGAGGAAGATGGAGAGTGGGGAGCTGAAACTCGAATCTTGGAACCCGGAAGTTGGTTGAAAGATTCATCCTTGGCACAGTAATCCTGATTCCTCCTCCCAGTCCACCTCCTCCCCCCTTGAGTGGAGATGTGACTTCACCGCTAGTTTGCGGCTGAATCAGGTGAACCGAGGAAACAAGTAGCCAAGCGACTACAAGCATTGCAACTATTACGTACGCTGTTGACCTCGGAACAAACATAGAAGCGTGCCTTACTGCCGAGTTTTCTCGGGGCGCTCCTATCTATTTAGGTTAACTTCTCATAGCACTCGAGCCTGCGAAAATCCCTACTCTGGTGGGATCTCCTTGAAGGCTAATCCGATATCTATTCCCTTGCTTCTATAGTATGCTTTCATTGCGAAGTAGACGACCAGGCCAACGGCAACAGTTATCACGACGACTTCAGATGTAAGAACCGCCGCTGCTTGCGACCATCCAACTGCTGGCACCCCGTAAGCGATGTATCCCATGTACCCAAACCCGATCGCGGTGAGTGCCCCAAATATCGAGACGACTGGTACTCCTCCAGCCCTAGCCTTGACAAAGCCAGGAGCCCTCTCGAAAAGATCCTTTTTCACGAACGGAAATGCCATGACAGCAATCCCTGGAATCACATAAGCTAGCCCCCAGATGATGGTTCCGATCGTGAAGGTCGTGGCCCAACCCAGATAATTGTATATTGCAGAAAGGCCTATTCCGAGCACCACGATTGAGAGTATCGACCAGTAAGGAGTGTGGAATCGCTGGGAAATGTTCGAAAATTTCGCAGGTATTGCTCGATCAAAGGACCAAGCAAAGAAATACTTGCTGGGGATCCAGAAATAGGCGAACAGCGGAGCAATCGAGCCGAGAAGATACGTTACGAACATTAGATAAATTAGGGCATTGTTACCATATGCCGACACGGCAAGAATAAGTGGTTGAGATGGTGGATAGGGAAGAACGTACGAAGACAATCCCTTGTCCCAGCTGTATCCTACATCAGTTATCCAGCTCGCTCCCACAGTGTTGAGAGTCAGGGTCGAGGTGATCGACCAATATATAATTCCAAAAATAAGCGAGAGAAACAGCGCGATTGGAATCGAGCGTCTAACTCCTTTGATCTCTCCAGCAAAGGCGTTAACATAATTCCCTCCAAACAAAAAGAGCGATGCGAGAGGAAGAGCGACAGTTATTGCGCCAGCGCTTATTCCCCCCAGAGTGGTCGGGGCATTTAGCGCAATCGCGTTGTTCTGAAGACTCGAGTAACTAGCGTTTTGCCCAAGCCCAGCTTGCTGAACGAGAACTGTGTTCCAATGTTGCTGAAAGGTCGAAAGGCTGGTCGTCCCGAGTATGTACCACATCAACACCATACCAATTATGGCCGCGGCCCAAGATACATAGATGACACCTTTCACGAACCTAGAGCCGAAAGCGGCGAATAATCCGAAGATGATAGTAAATATGGTGGCAAGAATGAAAGTCCCGTTTGGAGTCCCAAGATAAGTCCCGAGATTTGTGAGACTGGGGGAATTAGCGAAACCCTTCAGCCCAGTCGTGGTTAGCGTAATCGAAAAAGCGTACGAGAAGGAAGCTATTTCGCCGACGTAAGCGACCAAAAACACGATGAGCATGTAAAGGAGCGCCCACGCGAATCCAATTGGTGCCCCGAAGACTCGGCTCACCCAAACGTAATCCGAGCCGGTTCTAGGCATCGCAAGTCCAATCGCCCAGTAGGAAATCATCAAAAACACAAATGGAATGGCCGCCACAAGAAGTGAGACAGGTAGGTTTGCTCCTCCAGTCCAGCCGTAAAACCAAGCGAATTGGGTGGTAGTGAATACTAGGGCAAAGACCATGGCCGATGCGATGAGTAGAACATCCAATGCTCCAAATTCCCTGACGAGTCCAGTAGCGTCTCTCACGAAGAACTTTGGCGATTGCATTTTTGTTGTCCTTCCCTTTCGTCAATCGGTTTGAGAGATTCAGGTTAGTAATAACCATTACTACGATATTCAAAGGAAGAGCGCGGAATCCACCGTTCCCATTGAGATTAAATTATTCCTTACTAAACAAATTATTCGAAGGAGGGATCAGGCCCGATCGACATTCAATTAATGAAATTACAAAAAACAATAACTGATTTTGCTAGAATGGAAAATAAATCGCAAAGCTTATAGGGCAACGCCATTCTTCCCTTCCCTTCATTCAATCATCCATAGCTGGATTAATTATTTAGATTCGAGATTGAAGCCCTAAGGCTGGGATTGATCTCAACAAATGACTTCACCGATTATTCAGGAGAATTTGAAGCGTGATTTCGTCGGCTACGGAATGAGGCCTCCAAAGGTGATTTGGCCAAATGACTCCAAAATCGCAGTTCAGCTGGTGGTAAATTTTGAAGAAGGAGCCGAGAATTCCGTTGAGAAGGGGGACAAGATGCCAGAGCAGCTCGGTGACTTTCCACCAATTGATCTTCCTGTGAGGGATCTTGGTCTTGAGTCGGTTTTCGAATATGGAAGTAGAGTTGGAATCTGGCGAATGTTTGATCTGTTCGACTCGCTAGAAGTGAAGACAACCTTCTTTGCCTGCGGTGAAGCACTCGAATGCAATCCCCAAGCTGCAAGGGAGATCGTGAGGCGAGGGCATGAAGTCTGCTCTCACGGCTATCGATGGTATGAGCACTTTCGATGGACTGAGGAGCAGTCAAGACAAGATATACGAAAGGCGGTCGAATCGATCAAGAGAACCACAGGGGAGAGGCCAGTTGGATGGTATTGCAGAGAGCCCGGGGTTCAGGTGAGGAAGCTTCTAGTCGAAGAGGGAGGTTTCATCTACGATTCAGATGCCTACAACGATGAAATTCCGTACTACGTCAGAGTTGGAGGAAAGAATCACTTAGTCGTTCCATATACTTCAGACTGCAACGACTTTCACTACTGGACTGGAAAGTTCAACACATCGGAGAGCTTCTTCCAATACTTGAAAGACAGTTTCGATGTTCTCTACGCTGAATGCACAAGAAAGAATCCAAGAATGATGTCTATCGGGACCCATGTTCGCATTTCGAGTAAGCCCGGGAGAATCGGAGCAATCGAAAGATTCATTCGATACGCGAAAGGATTTGAAGGAGTCTGGTTTGCGAGGAGAGACGAGATCGCAAGGTGGTGGTTGAAGAACTACCCTCCACCAGAATAAGGAAGGGTAGAGAGGGGGAGAGAGAAGAATTTGCTCCTCTTCTTCCTCTTCTGCATGATATTTCTTCTACTTCTTCCTGTCAGTTAGCTTGTGAGCTCTAGGACTGCTCCTGCATCGATCTTGCTTGCTGTCGCTATGATCTGACCATTGAGTTCAATAGAGATCGAAAGGTTGACAGGATCAGGAGCCACATCGACTACAGCTACACCCGCAGATGCGCTTACATTTGCGCTAAAGCCGTTTGCTCCACTTGCAATGACAAACATTCCGCTTGAGAGGCCCTGCACCGTCACAGTCGAGCTTGAATAGATGGTGAAATTGCTCCAAGTAGTGTAATCTGTTTCGTTGTCGACGTTTGTGAACTGGAAGAAGGAAAGAGAACAGCAGGAGGCAAAGTTCACAGGTATGTTTGAACTTGAATAAACTAGATTGTTGTCAACAAAGAGATCGATGAACGATTTTCTATCGGTTGCGATTGTGAGTTTATGGGTTGGCGTGTAGCTAGGAACAGACTCATTTTTGAGGAGCTGGGTGTAGTATGTTCCGCCGCCTGAGGTGAATGCAACTAGTTCGAGGGCGTTGCTCGTGCACGGCGGAGCCGGTCCATTGCAAATCTCAGCGAATCCGACATCGACTGAATATCCAGATGCATTGCTCAAGCTCCAGAAGGCAGAATCGTACGGAGTCGGGCTTGAGGTTCCGAACTCGTTGGTCCCGTATGCGTAAACATATGAGCATCCTGTGGAGCTCACATTGAACTGGCATCCTTTGTAATAGCTCCAGTAGGGGATGGTCGCAGTAATCGAATAGACTATGGCGTTGCTCGGGATGTTCATGTTGGACTGAGCGTACATGGAAGAAACGGTCTCCTCGTTGCCATCTCCATACCACTCCCAGTATGGTCCGCACACCCTGAGTGGATTTCCTGTGCTTGAGCAGGTTTGATCTGCTATCGTCAAGCCCGAGGAGTTTGCAACTGCCCAGGCCCTTCCTGGCTCAAAGTCTCCGTAAGTTATCCAAGAGCTTGCGCTGTCATCGCTGTAGTTGATATCGTTGGCGCCTGTTCCACCGCAGCATGCACCATCCCCCCTGTAATATGTCTTTGCAAGCGGCGTGGTGAGCGCTGAGAACAAAATTGGACCGGAGCCAGATTGCAATACTCGAAGTGAATAGCCAGTCGACGAAATCGATGTAGTAGTTGATGATGATGATAGGCTCGTAGTCGTGCTTGTGCTACTTTTACTCGAGCTTGTGGATTGCAAACTTGACGAGGAGGATGAAGAGGCCGCGGATGTAAAATTTGATCCGTTGCTATTGGTGGATGAAGACGGAAGGTGGATCGTGAAATGTCCGGGGAAGAGTAAGAAGGCGCTCGCAGTTCCTATCAATATTACTACAAGTACGATTATGCCAACAAAAATTGAGCGAATTGAAGCCAAGTTTTCTCAAAGACTCACTTAATGTGATTGCTACTTGGCGAGCGCTCAAATTTAATGCCGCAGAATCCTTTGTATTGAAAAATAAAGCAAACAAGTTACATGAATGATTTTTCTTAAGAGGAAATAGGATCGAGATAGTCCTCATTCCCTCTCACAGAATGCTCTTGCCTTCCCATGTCACTCCCTTTCTTTTTCTCTGAGAGGAGGAGAAGAAGAAGAGAGAGGTGTCTTGAGCGATCTTTTTCTAGCACAGCTTGAAGGTTCTGGGTTTCTCATTCTCGTTGGCGAAAAGAAGTGATGAGAGGGAAAGGCTCTTCCTGAGAGATAGTTTTTGTCTTTCTCAGATTCCTTGAGTTGAACTATCAGTCAGGCTCTTTCCTTCTGACGTTCCGCTAGGTCTTGTCTTCCCTCTTCTCTTGCTATTCGAAGCCGCTGTCGTGAAGACTATGAGAGCTATCACGACTATCAAGACAAGAGCAAGCACATATCTCAGCGGGAGGAAGATGAAAGTGGAGAGCGCCGCTATCCCAGCTCCCCAGCCGACATAATAAATTCGATCAAATTCGTACGATGTTAGACCAAACCCAACTGACCAAGCACCAACCAAAAACAATGCAACTGCGACGCTCTGCAAGGGGGTGATCACTCCAAAGAGGAAAAGAACTATGGCGAAAAGTACTGAGACTGTGAGCCCTGCCCCGTATTTCATTTTCATGTGTTCCACTTCACCTGACGAAGTTTTCTTATCATTCAAAGTCATCTTTCAAAGATGGAAAAATCATGATTGACATCGCCACAATCAGAGCGCTCTTGAAATCAAACTAGTTATGGGGCTTGCGATTCCAAGTCCGATCCCAGTTATGAAGGCTCCAACCACCACGATTTTGCGCCTCTTCAAACCATATCCAGAAATCACGAGGCCAATCAAGGCTAGAACTATCGAAAAGAATGGCAAGTCAATCACCGAAATAATTGCAACCCCAATGGCTCTCCCAATCACCACTCCAACAACCGCCACAAGACCATTGAAGAGATCTGAAAGTATGCCCATCTTCTACCTACTCTGTTTCGATTTGTGTTCAAGCTTGCCCTAAGATAAGAGTTGTTGCGGGGGGAGGGAGAATTCATGAAGGCAAACATTCAATTTTTTTACCATTCTCCACCTTTACATAATCAAATTAGATGGTATTGGTTTTTGTCCTCTTTGTTTAGAAAACAAAGACTTACCCTTAGAGGCAGGGACTCTGACCTTTCACTTTGATGGGGAAGATGTTGCCGCTTGCGTCCACATTGAGCTCAACCGAAGGAAGTGGAAGGACAGCCGGCCCACGAAGCACTGCTCCGGTGTTGGCGTCGAAGATCGAGCCGTGGCATGGACAGATTAGGGCATTTGAAGAAGTGGAAAAACTCGTCTCGCAACACACGTGAGTACACAGGAGACTCAAGGCAACAAGAGAGCCGTCGCTTTTCTTGAAGAGTATATTGGGAGAAGTGGAATCTGGGTAGTAGAAGGTGATTGGAGAACCGACCTGCAAATCTTTGGCGTTTGCGATTGCGCCCGGAGGAAGCGAGGAGCTGCTCGAGCCCGAACCACTTTGTGAATTGCCGAGGTTAGAAGGAGATGTCGGAGTGTAGATTACGTCAAGAGCTGCAAGTATGCCTGTTAGGCCTATGAGGCCAAGTATAGCCCCCATTATCTGGAGAAAGTCACGCCTTGAGCTTTTGATTCCCATGTCAAAGTAGGTCAGTTTCTTTCTTTTCTTTGGTCCGAGCATCTTTGCGTAGCTTCTGGCAGAGTATGCGAGGATTGCTACAGCCACCTGAGCTGACAAAATCCCGTCGAAGGCCCAGAGGTGAAAGAGGTACGAGGCGAAGTAGAGCATCGTCATTTTGTACTCTGGGGCGGTGAGAATGTCTCCGATCTGTAACACAAACGTGAGCACAGCCCAGAGCAAAGAGGGGAGAAGCGCCTTTCTGATCAAGGCGAAGTTGAAAGCGGCTAGGAAAATGTCAACGGTGCAGATTGCAATCAAACCGTAGGCGTGGGATACAGCCAGAATCCAAAGGGAACGGTCGGTGGAGAGAAGAAAAGCACCGAGTATTGCCGAGAGCACAAGGGATACGCCAGTTAAGCGCTGAAACTTTTGAAGAGATCTGGTTACGAGTGCTTTCGAGACGCCGGGAATCACTCGACCTTTTTGCTTCTCGTTCTTGTCCTGTTCTGTGTTTGCGCTCAAGGCGAGTTCCTTTCTTCCGTCATTTGCTTGCGATTTTCAATGTCAGGAGATTTTCACAACACGCGAGGGCGTCGAGTTAATTTCTTGATAGAGGTAAAGCCATAAAGACGTCGGAGGAAGCAATGTCACGCATTCTCTCGCAATGAGAGAAGAGCCCCCATTCTTCTTCTTATATCTCTCAGGTTGGATCAATACGTATCGCGGATACGTATTACTTTATTCGTAACAAGGTACGTTGTTAGACACAATGGTCTTGGCGCTATTATTCCCCCATCGTTTGCAGAAACTGTAAGTTGGTAGCGGGGAGGAAGAGGAGACGGAGGCGAAAAGAAGGAAAAATTGGAAGCTTTCCATCCTCAAGGAGGAGAGGGCGAGGACGAAGAAGAAGAACGAAGAGGCGAAGGTAACATAGAGACGGAGATTAAAGCCATCTTCGAGTTGTCAAAACGTTGGTCTTCTTACCTAAAGAGAGAGGAAAGAAGGAAAAAGTTCCTTTACTCTGCACTGTCTGGTGCCATAGTGTGGGTCGTTTTCTTTGCGCTCGTTGCACTACAGGATGATCTAAATTTTTCTATTACTGCGGTTTTCTCCCAGCTTTTAGGCAAATGGATCGCTACTTCAACTAAAATATTCCTTCTCTTCTCTTTACTCAGCCTAATCGTGAGTGGGCTCGCGTATTTCGCCCAAACCAAAACGCGTTCTCCGTTCATAGAATTACAAGCAACTGTAAATGGACTTCGCTCCGATCGAGAGACTTCGATTTCAGCAGTCGCTGCCCTTTCGGCTGTTGAGAGAATGATAGAGCTGCTTCCCGAAGTTAGGAAAATGAGATATGCTGAGGCTGCAATTTACGCAGTAATTTCATTCTTCATCAGCGCCCTAATTACTTTGAAAGAAGGAGCGTTCGGTATCGGAGTAAGCGTTCTTGTCTCGGTTTTGATCTGGATGTATTTTAGGTACGAGGCAACGATTGAGTATTGGAGAGAGCTTTCTCGCTTCGAAAGATGGCAGGAAAGATTTGAAGAAGAAAAGAGGGATTTCATTGCAAGCCTCTAGAATTTTTGAAGAAAGAAAGAATCGGACTAGAAGGGAAAGGAAGATCGACGGTACTTTGCTTGAAAGGCCAAATCTGTACGTGGTGGCCAGGTTTCTCGAAGTGCTGTACGACAATCAGGCACCTATGAAAAAGACGAACATTCAGATGCTCGTGCGCATGAATTATCCGCGTTTCTTGGAGTATCTAGATTGGCTCCTGAGGCATGAGCTCGTTATGAAGTGCATTGAAGGTGAGGAAGATGATGAGGGCGACGAGCGGTCTAGCCCTGCTCAAGTGGTCGAGAAAATCGCACTGACACCAAAGGGCATAGAAGCTTATCATACGTTCGTTGGGTGGGTGAGGCAAACGATGGAAGGAATGAAACTATAATGACTCTATTTTTCCGATCAGAGAAATGAATTTTTGGGAGGGAAGAAAAAAAGGGGATTCTTTTTCCTCCATTGCTAGACGATGGTTTTGCCTCCATCAATTTGGCGGGTTGGTTTCTCCCATTATACCCAACAGACCAGCTAGGCGCTGAGTTTCAGATTGATCCCGAGCCAAGAGAACCAAGAATTGTATGGATAAAGTCCCCGAGAGGTTGACGAACTCCATGAATATTGAAGGCAAGACTCTTCTTCTTTCCCCTCTGTAGATTGCAACTCTCTCCACTTTGACTTCTTCCGTATTTTGGAGATGATCCAATGGAAAAATCCATAATTTAGTGATGTTACATGAGGGAGCTAAATAATTTCTAGTACTTGATCGTCAGACGAAAGTGAAAAGAACAAAAAAAAGTAAAATGAAATAAAGTCATGCGTTTGCCCTAAAGCACAGTTGGAGATAAAGCGGGAAAAAATTGAATTCTCTACAAATCAAGATAATGAGGTGCAGAACGAAGGGATCCCACCCTTCTGTTTTTTTCTTGAGTCCTACTACTTTTAGGTCGATTCTAACAAAGAAGGATGTGCTTGCAGACTGATGTAGAAGCTCAACGCTGAGTCTGAGGGGAGCTTTCTCCAACATCTTTCATGAGGATGTTAGTGACGGACGGAGAAGAGATTCTAGAACTGTCACAAATTCTTTGGAAAGGAAGGCATTGTTAGACCATGTCCCTTAACTTAACTACAGTTTTTCCATTGAAAACTGGAAAATTCATTTTCCTTTCTTTCCACTGCGCCCTCTTTTTCCACTTTCTATTTCTTGCTAGTTAGTTTCATTCTCTCTTTAGAAATGATCACTTCAGTTACTGGCTCATCGAATTAAATTACATCCGTTACACATATACACACCAGAAAATCGTTCCCTTTTTTCCTTCTTTCGAAGGCGAGTATCCCCTTAAGCAACCCTACAGAGCTTGTGTCGATGAGCCGAGCGTAGGCTCCTTCTTTTTTATTTACAAATCCGCTCTTCTTTCTCTCTCTTTTCTCTTTAAGTTGCTGTGTAATTCGCGCTCGAGCCTTTCCCTTTCTTTCTGCCCTGCCACCTATAGCTTCTCTCTTTTCCTCTCTCTTCAGTTACTCTCTCTCTAGATTTGCTATCTGTTTTCCCATTTTTTGCTTAGATCCGCTCTTTAAATAGCCATTATACACTCGGCAAATTCCGGCTCCATAATATGTCCTCAGAAAGCAATTGTTTGATTGTTTGGAGGAGGAAAAATTGCAAAATCATTTGCCATCATCATCATTGGTCTTCTTTTGCTTCCTCTGTACTTTCTTTGTTTTCTC
>CADDZS010000023.1 GCA_902812485.1 archaeon | reverse complement strand
TCAGATTGTTCAAAATATAGACAAGTCACGCTGCTCAGTATTTGCGCTTTTCGATTACCTACTGGCAATTAAGTTAAAACATTTATGAATTTGTGCTGATATATCTTGATAAATGAAACATCGGGCTGCCAACTCTGCAAGACTAAATAGCCCGTATCAAATTCAACCAGCTCACTTGTGATCCTTTCATGTCATTTTCCAACATAGAGGCTGCCTGCGGCTCTTCTCCTAGAAATCGGAAAATGGATTTCTTGCGTATTTTCTTCTCAGCGGCTCCTTTCTGAGCCTAGAAATAAGAGAGTACATATCTTCAGTATCCAGCTTCTCCACCACGTCCACAAGCTGTCTAAATGCATTGGCTAGGAGCACTCCAGCTTTCTTGTCTTGGGGGCCGTCTCGATTTTCATCATCATCAGTTCCGAGAAAATCAAGGCTTGAGATGTGCTCAGTGAGATTCAGCATTGCTTTCTTCGAAGAATTTTGAGATGAAGACACTATTTCCTTTATAGCCTGAACGATCAGCGAAAGCTCTTGGTTCTTTCTCCTAGCAGTTGTAAGACGATGAAGTATCATTCTCTCGAGGACGAGAAGCAAGCTCTGAGAAAATTCCCGATCTGCCTCCTCAAAGATCCTCACAATCCTTGCGAGCTCTTTGGAAACAGATCCTTCTCTTTCGCCTTTATCTTCCTCCGTCTCTTCAGGAGACGTTGCTGCTTGCATTCTGAATCTCCTCGTTTACCGCTGCAAGTAGCTTCTCGAGCGATTCAGAGATCTCCGTCTTCCTTCTCCCACTGTAGTGCTCCGAGAGCCACATGTTGAAGCGACTCGACACGTTCCACATGGCGATCAAGGCCTCTGTTTCCTTTCCTTTTCCGTTTTCTACTAGCTCAAGCAATGGAAGTATGGCTTTGTATTTTCCGATCATTTCTCCAGCCTGAAAGGCTTGGGAAACAGTTTTCATCCTCGGCTCAACCTGATCGAGAGTCTGTTTCAGCTCATTCGAAAAGTTGATCACAAGACTAGAAAGCTCCGAAAGAGCCGATGAAAGATTCTGCTTTACCTCTTCTGTTGATTTCTTGATCTGCTCTTCAGAAATTTTCAAAGTGTCAGAAAACGCTTTTTCATTTTGAGAAGCAATTTGTGTCAGATCGATTTTCGCCTTCTCTCCGAGCTCAGTGATGGTCTGAGAGATAACCGAACTCGCTTCACCAATTCTCTCTAGTGCCTCAGACTTGATTCGCTCAATGGATGCCTTGACTGCTTGCTCTTCTTCGCTCAGTTTTACGATGGATTGTTTGAGAGCATCTTCCTTAGCTTGAAGGTTTGAGATGTCCTTTTCCTTCTGTTCTGCTATGCTTTCGAGATTCCCAACTTTCATAAGCTCGGACTCGATTGTAGCAAAGTCCAAATTTGCTCTGGTGATCAGGTTGTGCCAAGCGAGCATTTTCTTTGCGCTTACCCCCAACTCTTTAAGCTCGCTATAGGCAGTTATTCCCTTCATCAGAGCAGAGTACTTCCTTTCGAGCTGTTCGATCTTTTCGGAGTGCTCCTTTGTTTCGGCTTCGAATTCTTTCCTCCGCACTTCGATTTCGGAGACGAGTTTATCAAGCTCGGATTGAGCCTTGGAGGTCTCCTCTCGGAGCTCGGTACTTCTGGATTCGAGATCGGCTATCTCGTTTAGTTTTTTGACAACTTGTTGCGGGTTGAATCGCTCCTTTTTTACTGAGATCAGAAACTTCTCTATGGAACTCAGATTTCTCATTTCTATGCCCAGTTGAGATAGCTTCTCTCTCGCCTCTATGTAGCTTGCAAGATCACGCTCGAGCATTTCATGTTGCTTGAGGAGCTCATCCTTCCTTCTTTTCGCATCGAGTATTTCAGATTCAAGTTTTTTGATTTCGCCCCTTGAAGTAGTCAGTTGCTGTGAAAGATTCAAAAAGTCAGATTTCAGTTCTTCGTAGCTTTTTCCGAATTTCTTTTCAAGCTTTTGAATTTCGAGAACTTGGCTCACAATCTGCCTGGGTTTGTATCCCTTTTCTAACGAACGGATGTAAACAGAATTCAAAAATTCGACTAGGTGGCCGGCGTCCACTCCAAATTTCCTTAGAAGGATTACGATCTGTTTTGGAGAGTCTTGTTCAAGTTTCTTCCCTGGAGTAGCTTTCATCATGCTTGCTTGCTTGGGCTTTCCACTTCGACCGATAGGCGAGGCAGAAGAAGAGGAGATTAAGGAAGAGTCATAATTTTCAGATCTACCATTACTCGCTTCTCGCTTAAGATCTTTCGAACGGGCAGCATGATGCTCAATGACTTCATCTGCTGCTGCCACTGAGCTGCGCGGCACAAGCTCAGCTGGTTATTTTGCGTCTTATTTTACAAGTACGATTTTCTATTCCATATTCTAGGAACTCTTTTGAAAGATCCAAAGCAGAATGACCGATCAAATCTAGTCTGGTCTTCTCGCTTTCTTCATATTCTGGAATTGGCGTGGTGTTATCTTTCTCCCAAGGAACTTGAAAAGAAGATCATAAAATGCAAGCCCGTCAGAGCATCGGGGGATAGTCCTTTCCAGCACCTTCCTCTTGTCCATTTTTACTTTTCCTAGAAGCAGGCGACCATCTTGAGCGCGTCCCAATCCTCCCAGCTTCAACCACGAATTTGAAGATGTCCTCTCTGCTAAGAATTTCTTCAAAGTGATCTTTGCAAAACAAGCGAGGTCTATCGGGAGTGCCTTCCCGAGACAGCCACAAAATGAAGCATTTTTCCCTGGAGTTGCATAGTGGGAAGGAGCATGTCAAAATCTTGCACCGATTTAGGGCTAAACAGATCTCGGAATATGTTTCATGACTAACTAATGGCTATTGTTCTTGTCACGATTGTCAAATTTTCCCAGCTAGGAGAAGCAAAGTTGAAGAGCAAGCTGGGATGCCTAGCAACTCCCTCTCATACCGTGATGTGCAGAAGGAGCCTGATTATTTCTCCGATAACATACAAAGCAGCGCTAGCTCCCAGCATTATCCCAGTAAGCTCTCCAAAGTATCTCAGAAAGCGCTCATTGGCGATCACCGAATTGTAATAGCTTATGAATGCTATTATTGCTACGGCAACGGTAAGGGAACTACTAATCGCTAGGCTCATTGTCTTCGTCAAGAAGTAAGGGGTCGCAAGAAGCACGGCGTTTATGAAATAGGAAATTCCAGTGTAGAATGCGGAGAGGACAGGAGAACCTTGAAAGCCAGATTTGGCTTGGGCGTAAGCCGCGGAGGCCATCGCTATGGAGGCTGATGCGCCCGCAATTATACCAGCAAGGCCTGTTAGCTCTGTCGAGTTGTAAATCCCAAGAGAGCCTGCGTGGATCCCGCCTATCTCCACGAGGGCATCAGCAAGTCCCAAGACAACGAATTGCAAATAGCTGATCCGCCCCTTTTGCATCTGATTTGTGAAGCTGTCTTCGTGCTCTTCTTCGTCGGAAATGATCTGCTGAAATGTCGCCCTATCCTCCGATGGGATGAGGTGAGCCACTGATTTGTAACGCCTGATCACCTTGTTCTCGTGCCTTTCGAGATACTTCACCGCAAAGGTTGGGCCGAAAAATATTCGCAGCAAAAGTACAAATCTCACAATGAGATTGTTGACCTCTATGGAGGTCTTTTTCTCCGCGACGTACTTCTTCCAGAACTGATAATGTTTGAATTCGGTGTCTGAGAGCTTTGAGAGAATCTCACTAAGCTTTGGGCTTTTCTCCCGCGTTTCCTCCGACAATCGCCTGTAGACTTCATAATCCGTAAGTTCGTCCCTGCACGCCTGAGTTGCCACGAGAGTGAGCTCACTCGTTGCCTCGGTAGTCAACCTCTATCAATCTCCTCTTTCCCTACTCTCCCTATGAGCAGAGACTTTGTTTTCTTCCTTTAACTTCAGAAGAGATCTAATTTTGTCCCTTATACGAGCGGCCATTTCAAATTCCAAGTTGTTGGCCGCTATTCTCATTTGTTCTTCTAGCTCCGAGATGAGTTTCGGAAATTCTGGAGAGTCAGGAGAAACTTTGAACTTTGATCTCGAAATTTCGAGCTCCACTTCCTCGGTTTCTGCAAAGAGATCGCGTATTTCCTTCCTTACAGTTTCAGGGGTGATTCCATGTTCAGCGTTGAACTTCATTTGAATCGCTCTCCTGCGATTCGTCTCTTCTATTGCCTTCTGCATTGAGCCAGTCATCTGATCCGCATACATTATTACCTGCCCAGCCGCATTTCTCGCAGCCCTTCCTATAGTTTGAATCAACGACACCTCAGATCTAAGATATCCTTCCTTGTCGGCATCAAGTATTGCAACGAGACTCACCTCAGGGAGATCAAGGCCCTCTCTTAGAAGGTTGATTCCCACAAGAACATCGTATTTGCCAAGCCTCAAGTCACGAAGGAGCTCCACTCGTCTCAAGGTCTCAACTTCCGAGTGTATGTACTCGACTTTGAATTTGAGGTCTGTCAGGTATTCAGTCAAATCTTCAGCCATGCGCTTTGTAAGAGTCGTAACGAGCACTCTCTCGTGGCGGGCCACCCGGTTTGTGATTTCTCCGATCAGATCGTCTATTTGGTTCTTCGCTGGTCTTACTATTATCTCAGGATCGACTAGTCCAGTCGGTCTTATGATTTGCTCAACCAGCTGTTCTGCCCTCTTCATCTCGTAGGGACCAGGGGTCGCCGAGGTGTATATGACTTGGTTCATGTGGGCTTCAAATTCCGAGAAGTAAAGCGGACGGTTGTCAAAAGCCGAAGGCAGTCTGAATCCGTAATTGACTAGATTCTCCTTCCTGGAGCGGTCTCCTTCGTACATTCCGTGTATCTGAGGGATCGCAATGTGGCTTTCGTCAATGAAAGTAAGATAATCATTGGGGAAATAATCTAGAAGGCAGTAAGGCGTCTCCCCTGCCTTTCTCCCTGTGAAGTAGCGCGAGTAATTTTCAATTCCTGTGCAGTAGCCAGTCTCCTTCAGCATTTCGATGTCAAACCTAGTTCTCTGCTCGAGCCTCTGAGCCTCGACAAGCTTGTTTTGAGAGCGAAGCTCTTCTAGCCGATCGGCAAGCTCGGCCTCGATCTGTGGAATTGCTTCGTCTATAACCTCGCTTGTTCCGGCAAACTCAGTCGCTGGGTAGATTATTGCCTCGTGCTTTTTCTTGAGTGTCTTCCCAGTGAGGGCATCTATCTCCGTGATCTTCTCCACTGTCTCTCCAAAGAACTCTATCCTTGCTATGTTTTCTCCTGCACTGCAAATTTCGAGTGTATCACCCTTAAGCCTGAACTTTCCTCTAGAGAGCTGGAAATCGTTTCGCTCATACCTCATGTTGACCAGTCTTCGAAGAATCTCATCTCTGTCGTAGGATTCGCCTTCTATCAATCCTAAAACTGATCTCCTGTAGCCTTCTGGAGAGCCGAGTCCGTATATGCAGCTCACAGATGCAACGACGATCACATCCCTTCTAGAAACTATTGCCTGCATCGCGCGTTGCCTGAGAGTCTCTATTTCTTCGTTTATGGAGCTGTCCTTCTCAATGTAGAGATCTTGCTGGGGCACGTATGCTTCTGGCTGATAGTAATCGTAGTAGCTCACAAAATACTCAACAGCGTTTGAAGGAAAGAATGCCTTGAACTCGCTCACAAGCTGGGCAGCCAGAGTCTTGTTGGGAGATATCACCAAAGTCGGCCTTTGCACGTTTTGGATTACATGCGCAATAGTGAGAGTCTTTCCCGTACCCGTGGCACCCAAAAGCACCTGATGCCTGAGTCCTCGAAGAACTCCCTCTGTCAGCTTTTGAATGGCTTGTGGTTGGTCTCCCTTCGGAGTGTATTCGGTACTGATCTGGAACCTTTGACTTTGCATCTTGGATACAAGAGTCACGATCTTTTCCAAACTCCGTTTGGCTGAAAGAAACTCATTTTTGATTTCTTTCGTTCGTCAATCAAGCCGGTACGTGGGTACGCAAATCAAGGGCTCTCATTCGTCTCTCCTTTGCCTCGCTGCCAGCCATCATTACTGATTAGTTGTGAAGCTTCCAAATAAATTGGCCATGCGTAATATATTTCTTAAAAGCGCTTTGCAACACAAATGTCTCCTTTTTTTCCCTTAAGAAGGGAGGGGCACAGCCAAGAGTCCTCTTCTTCCTCCCCTTTTTTTGGAAAATGGCGTGTAAACGAGAGATAGAGTCTTGACTTGAGAGTGTCCTAGCGGTTGTGTAGCTTTTGAGAAGTTGGTTTCGCTGCTAGCCATGAAATCAATAAAGGAACAAACAGTAAAGGCGTTCCCAAAAACTCTGATTCTTTTTTTGTAGAAAACGACTAACTCCCAACCGATTGACTGAGAGCCTTCCACCGATTAGTGACGAGCTCTGCGGCTCGAGAGCGGAGCGATTCGTCCTTCAACCTGAGATCTCGTAGGCGGCCAAATTGGTGAGCCAGATATTGGTCTCCGAGCATAGATAACCACTTTTCGAAATCGCCGCGAAGCACGTGAAACTCAATTGATCGAATATCAACAGAGTTGATTCCAGCTGCTAGTTCCTTCAAATTCCTTGCAAATACACCGGTGGGTTTTCCGATGTCAAGATAGAAGTGAAACGCCTTGTCTTGAGGTACGTCCCTTAAGATGTTCTCTGCTTGAGAACGCTCTATCTTGGAGGAAGATGATGATGATGAAGAAGAAGAAGATCTGTGCATTGCACTCATTTTGTTTCTCGTGTCCGCGTGAAAAGGGTTTCGCGAGATATAATGCTTACCTTCCCTAGCTTCTCTTTTTCCATACCCCCAAAGGCAGTTTGTTATTATTCAAGCCTCACATACGAATCAAAAATGAGTTCGTTCCTTGTGTCATACCTTTCCCCTTCTCTCATTCCTAGCCAAATAGCTATAGGACTTTGCATGTGTATGTCTGTACAAAGAATACTTGTTCTACGTTTTCTAACTAAAAGAAGCTAGTACCAAGACCTAGAAACTATTGCTTCCTTCAAACAAACAATTGCAATTGTGGAGATATTATAGCGATGCGAATTTCTCTTTTTCGGATATGAGTGAGCTTTCCCAGATCATTACCGGGGGATTAGTCCTTTCCCCCTTCGTTTGATTTCTCTGAATGCCATCCCGGATCATTTGCCTTGGGTCTACCGAGAATAGCCTTTGGAAGGATCCGTGTGCGGAGAGCAACTTTCTTGATCGGAGGCTTGGGAATCGAAAGAAATCTCTCCCGTTGCTTTTCCTCCGCAAACCAAAGCACTCGTGCGTTGAAGAGATCTTCCCTTGAGATGAGACCTACCACTCGTTGGTTATCAGATGTGTCCACAACTGGCAGACTTTCAGAATCGAGCTGGGCCATTCTGTCCGCAGCGACGCGAAGCGGCTCGTCAGGAAAGGCGACAACGAGTGGTTTCTTCACGAGATCACGTACTCGCAGAGGAGGCCCCTGCTCATCTCCCCCTCTTCCACCTTCGGTTCTCGCCATATAGTCGAGCACCTCGGATCTCGTGAGAAATCCCTGGATGTTTCCAATTGCGTCAACGACAGGATAGCCGACGCTTGCTTTTCCTGATTTTCTGATAACTTGGACTATCTCATCGGCGGGAGCGTCGGCGCTTATCGGGAAGACTTCTTTGTTCATCACGAGCCTTACCGGGATAAGCTCGAGTACGTCCACAGAGTACTCTCGGGCTACGTGAACCCCTCTTCGTGCGACCTTTTCAGTCAGAATGGATCTTTTCATGGTGAACACAGTCACAAACTCCGCAGAGAGTGCGCCAACTAAAAGCGGAAGTAGTGCATTGACGTCGTGAGTAAGTTCAAGAGAGAAGATTACCCCAGTAAATGGAGAGCGCATCGTTCCGCCGAGAACAGCCCCCATGCTTACCAGAACCCAGAGCGCTGCTGTTCCAGTCGGAATAATCTGAGCCTCGATTGCTCCAACTGATCCTCCTAGGATCAAAAGCGGGGCAAGGACTCCGCCCGAAGTTCCAGAGCCGAGAGATATAGACCACATCGTAGCCTTTGCTATTAACAGGCCGATCACCACTCCTGTAGCAAGCTGTCCTAACAGAAGGGAATCGATCGTATCGTACCCCACCCCCAAAGCACGCGGAGCAAGGAATCCACCGACACCGACTGCTACTGCGCCGATCGGAGGCCACCACATCCAGTGAATTGGAATTTTTCTGAAAGCATCTTCTGCGGCATAAACGCTGTATGTTAAGACGGTGGATATCCCACCAGCAACAATCCCTACGAATATTGAAAAGAGAAAGATCGAAACATTGGGAATTGGAGTTGAAGCAATCGGAAACAAAGGGCCAGTTCCGATGATGACTCCTCTCAAAAGACTGGCCGTTGCGGAAGCAATTCCCACGGGTATGAGACTCCTCGGCTTCCATTCAAACAAGAGGAGCTCGACAGACAAAAGGACGGCCGCCACTGGTGTGTTGAAAACTGCGGCCATTCCGCCAGCAGCTCCAGCCACAAGGAGTGTCTTTCTCTCCATCGAGGTGAGCTTCATGAATTGGGAAAAGACTGATCCAAAGGCTCCACCAGTCATGATTATCGGCCCTTCTGCTCCGAAGGGGCCTCCAGATCCGATCGAGATCGCAGTCGACACAGGCTTCAGGACCGCGACCTTCGGCTCCATCTTACTCCTTGTGATGAGAATCGACTCGAGCGCTTCAGGTATGCCGTGCCCCCTTATTCTCTCCGATCCGTACCTTGCCATTATCCCCACAATCGCGCTTCCAATCACTGGCACCGCAATCACAAAGAGCCCGAGGTGATTTCCCGCCGGCGAGACAAGGCGAAGCGAAAATTGAAGTTTACCGTAGAAGAAAAGATTCGTGAAGAAGTTGATTAATTCAAGAAGTGCAGCAGCTATGAAAGCGCTTGCCAGACCAACGACTACTGCGAGCGACGAAATGAAAAATAGGCGTCTATTGACTGTTGTGAAATCGCTAAGCTGATGCACTCCCCTATGAGTGTCGATGTTAGAGCTAGTGCTTCCTCCCTGGTCTGTCAAAACTTTAGCATGTCGCCTCTTTGTTTTCTCATTCTATGGATTGAATTTGTTTCGCGGCGGCGAGATCCTCAGGACAACACGATCTCAGATTCGATTTCTTCCTACTTTACAATCAAGACTGACCTCTTGCTTTTGCTTACGATGTCACCTGAAACGCTTCCGAAGATCGTCTTTCTTAACATCCCCTGACCCCTTGAGCCCACCACTATGAGATCACAGTTCAGGTATTCTGCGTACTCGGAGATTCTTTCTCCAGGATCTCCGTGCAACACTTTGACATCGATGTTGCGAGTCTCTTCCCCAAACACTTTGTGAATTCGGTAGAGGATTTCGTCGCGCAATTTTATCTCATCTTGGTTTGCTGGAGTTCCATTCATTTCATTTCCTGCCGAGCTTGTTGGAACATTGACCACGGTAACTGCATGGACGATCGAACCAAAGGCCCTAGAGAGCGCCGCGGCCGCTTGTACCGCACGCTCTGTTTGATCAGATAGGTCAAGGCCCATTAGTATATTTTTGAAAAAGTGTTCTTCTTCTTCTTCTTGCACATGCCCGGTTTCCCCGCTCCCAGACATTGGAGATCACCAGTTTTCAAAAGTACTTTGTTGTCTTGAACTACATACTACTAAAGGAAATCGTCAGTTAGTGTGGGTGAAAAAGAGAAAAGTAGGGAGGGAGGAGAAAGGAAAAGGAGAACCGGTGATGGTCGTAGAAGCACTTCTAGGAAACAAGACACGCCTTATTTTGACGCTTGGAGATATTACAGAGCAAGATACCGTTGCGGTAGTTAACGCGGCGAACTCCACGCTGATGGGAGGTGGTGGCGTGGACGGTGCGATTCACAGAAAGGGCGGTCCACAAATATTGGAGGAGTGCAAGAAGATTAGAGAAAAAGATTGGCCGGATGGCCTTCCTGCGGGCAACGCAGTCATAACTACAGGTGGGAGACTTAAGGCAAAGTTTGTAATTCATGCGGTTGGTCCCAGATGGGGAGGAGGCAAGAAAGATGAGGCTCGCCTCTTAAGAAAGACTTACTTAAGCTGTCTTGAGATCGCGACTTCACACAGGCTTGGGAGTCTTTCCTTTCCGTCCATAAGCACGGGTGCATTTTCCTATCCTATTGCTCTTGCGAGCCGAGAAGCCTTGAGCACAGTCAAGGAGTTCATCGAAACTAGAAAGGATCACGCACTAAAGGAAGTTCGTTTCGTGCTTTTCACGGAAAGTGATCTTCGTGTCTATGAACATGCATTAGAACAAGTTCTTGCAAGTTGAGAAAAAGTTCCAAAGCAAAGAAATCGTTCGCTTTTTATGCAAACTGCATCTTTTCACTCCCTTAGACATTCGAGAGAAGAAAGGAGTGTGCCTCATTCATCGCTTTGGTAGCATCTGGAAGCGTGGAAAACGAAGTTATACTCGCAGAAGAGCAGGATGTCTTAAAGAGGCAATCCGGGCTTGCCAAGCACGTGGAAGCGATTTTCGGCGGCGGCGACGAAGTGGAAGGAACTCTTGTGCTAACTAACAAGAGATTGATCTTCGTTGCGAGCAGAGATTTGGAACAGGTTATCGGAGTCAGATATCATTTGGTCTTCTCAGACGTTGAAGATATCACGAGTGTTTCACCGGATCCACCAAATGCATCGATCCCACTCGACTCCATAAAAAAGATCGCAGGTCACAAAGGTGAGATAGGACTACCAAGTCTGGAGGTGCAGTGGATTGATCCGAGCCAAGGTGAAAGGAATGTAATCTTTCACCAAAGGATTACCGATACTAGAAGAAAAAGGAACTTGAATGACTGGGCAGTCGTGATTCAAAGATTGAAAAGTGGCGAGCAAAAGTTCGCCTTTCTCCCACCTCTTCCCTCTCCAGAGAAGACACTTGAGGGAAAGGTGCTCTATGTTCTAAACGATATGCAAGAGAAGGGGGTCTTTCGAATCGAGAAGGAGATTGAAGATCAATTCAAAATCGATGCAGATCCCGACGAAGTGGAAGAGGCATGCAGGAAGCTTGTCGCTTCTGGCTTTATTGATGTCGTGAAAGATCCTGCGGAGAACTTTTACAGGAGACGCTCACCGCTCGGCGAAGACGATCTTTCAAGCTAGCAATATGGCAATGGAAATCGGAGGAGTACTCCTCAGACGCTCCTTTTTCCTCAGTTAGGCTTTGGGAAACTATCAGACGAGTCCGCTATTCCCGATGATCGTGTGCCCTCTGCAGTGGTCGATCCCGTCGTTCTTTGTTTCAGATAAGTGAAAAGATCTTCATTGTTTCTCTTTCCCAAGGGATCCCCTGGAATCAGTATCCCCCTTCTGTTGCTCTTCAACACAAGGTGAATCGCGCCAGATCTTCCCATCCTAAGCTTTCGAACATCCAAGATTTCCGAATATGGAATCTCCCATATCTTACCCGCTCTTCCTGAGATTACGAGCGAGTTTGGGTAGAAATCGAATTTCTTCCAGTAAAGCAATCCACGAATTATTGACACGATCGCTGGAACAAAGAACACGAGCGAAATTAAAATCGCAAAGTAACTTGTCCCTTCACCAAAGAAGTTTATCAGAACAAAGAATGAACCAAGAACAAACGAAAATACGATTGATGCTATGCTTCTTCTCTCGCCGAGTCTTGTTGAAATCGTGTACTCTGGTTCCCCAGTTTGATGGGCTTCGTTGATCCCAAAAGACGTTGTTCCGTCTCTTTCTTCACTTGTGCTGGGAAGAGATCCTGTCGTATCATGTGGAGATGTTACCTCAAATCGTCCACGCGGATCTCCCCCAAAATCGCTTTGAGAAACGTATCTGGAGCTTGATTGCTTGATGTCTTCGAAGATGTATCCACAATAACTGCAAGCCTCGGCACGGTCTTCGCTGGATGTGTTGCAAATCGGGCATTTCTTTGGCAAGACTTTCTATCTCCTTTCATCTAGGGCTCTCTGTTGGAACGAGGCTACCGTCCGTAATAGATAACACTGAGCTTGCCTCGTTGAACCAACGCTCGGGAGCAGGAGCGCCCCAGAAAGTCTGCCTTTGGGGATCACCCAGCTTCCAATTGATGGGCTTCCAGTCTGGGTCTGCAGTCAAGTAGTCCCCAGTGTAGAGCTCCACTCTGTGACCATCTGGATCTCGTATGTAGAGGAAGAAAGCGTTTGAGATGCCATGCCGTCCAGGCCCCCTTTCTATGGCATCAACTAGCCCGCTCGAAGCCAATATGTCTGCACAATTCAAGATGTCCGACTTTTCCCCTACGACAAATCCAGCATGATGAAGCCTCGGGCCTACTCCACGCATGATCGCAATGTCATGGACTGTCGGCTTTCTTCTAAGCCAAGTCGCCCAGAGACTTTTCTCGGGTCCCTCTGTTTCAGTGTACTCGGAGCACTCGAAACCCAGCGATTCAGTGTACCAATCAGAAGCTTTCGGTACATCTGGGACAAGAACGTTGAAGTGATCGATTCTCATCAGCTTTCCTCCTCGATATTGATCAAACTTTCTTAACATCCACTCCGCTTCTTCCATCTCTTTGAAAAACTCAACTGGGAATCCAAGAGGATCCTGCGCTCTAATCGCAGGTCCCTGCCCCTCTTCCACTTCCCCGGCTTTGAGTCGCTTGACGGGAAGACCACGACGAGAGAAAAGGTTCTCGAGTCTTTCAAGATCTTCGTTTCTTCTGACCCTGTAGGCCATGTGCCCTACAGCGGCTACACTAGATCTTGTGAGAACCAAGCAGTGATGAAATCTATCCTCAAGGCCTCTCAGGTAGACATGATCGCTATCGGAGCTCGTTTCCACAAAGCCAAGGACGTTGACGTAGAAATCGCGCGACCTTTCTAGATTCGTGACAAGAAACTCTACATGAGACGCGCGCACAATATCAAAATCTTGTGTGAAGGGCGTACCTCTTAGTTCAACCTCTTGTGTGCCTCTCTCTATCGTTTCTCCTCTTTTCCTTCGCTCTTGTTTTTGTAGTGTCTCGATTCCGAGAGAGTTCTTCTCCCCCTTTTGCTGTTTTGAGGGAATGATCAGTCGAGTCTCCTCAGAAACTCTCTAACTCTTTCCTTATAGGGCTCCTTATCATACCAGTTGTAGAGGGCGCTTGCCATTCTCACCGGATCCCCGAAGAAGAATCTTTCATAAAGCTCTTGCCTTGATCCGAATGCGCTCCCTGCAATATCCCAAGCCAATCTGAATAGTCTTATTCTCTCCTCCGCACTCGTGTTCTTTGCTTGATAGTACATATCAATATCTGGCCTTATCTCGCCATTCTTCATCGTCTCCTCAGTGGGGAGAGCCATGAGCCCACTTGCGCTAAGCTGCTGTATTATGGTCCTTAGCATGGGGAATACTCGCGGGTATAGATTTCTAGCGGCGTTTAGCGGCTTGAAATCAGGAGTCATGATTCCCCATCTGTTTGGGCTTGCATCCACTTCTCCAGCTCTCTGGAATGCTCTCATCGATTCGAGAAGCATAATCACTTTAGCGATCTTTTCCTGAACATGCTGAAACTCGTTTATGCCAATTGTTTCGGCAATGAGACAAACTACACCAAGCACGAACTCTGTCTTTGCGATGTTTTTCACGAGAACCTGTTGTGTCATGAAGACGATTCCTGAGGTGACCTCCTGAAGCGTATTTGCAGCCTCGACATCCTCCAACAGAAACACTCGATCCCAAGGGACGACGACATCCTCGAATATCACCACTGCGTCCTGCTCGTCAAATCTTGAGGCAAGGGGGTGATCGAACTTCGACTCCTCAGCAAAGGATTCGCGGCAGATGAACTTGAGCCCCTTCATGCTCGTAGGGATTGCAATTGCAAATGCATATGGCATGTCATCTCGAGTTCCCTTGATAACAGTAGAAGGGAAGACCATGATCTCATCCGCAAGAGGGAGTGTAGCGAGCATCCTAGCTCCTCTTATCGTAACCCCCTCATCGTTTTTGTCAACTACTCGAGCGGCTAGGAATGGATCTGCTTGTTTGCTTGGGCCTACGCTACGATTTGCTTGTGGATGAATCAACGTATGAGTAAGGAGAAGATCATTTTCCCTGATATATTCGTAGTAGTTTTTGATATTCTCTCCAAATCTCTTGTCAGGTCTCCCAAAAAATTCGTGAGCAGCCGCAAGAGCCATGAGATCGCTGTTGAGATAATCCGGGGTTCTCCCTAGCATTCCCCCAGAGTAGTTCGCCCAGTGCTGCATCATCTTCCTCCTCTTGATTAAATCTTCAACGGTCTTCGGCTGGAGGAAACTCATTCCGACACGCTCGCCACTGGTAGGAGAGACATATGTCATCTCTTCTGCTATCTCAGGATCGTGCTGCATGTCATAAAGGAAAGCCATGCTCTTTGCCATTGCCCTAAAAGCAGGATGCTTAGAGACTCCGCTTGTGATCTTCTCTCCGCCTATCCATATCTCCCGGGGTTGTCTGTCCAAAGTCTCAAGATACTGGCTCCCCTTTCTTGCTCCCATTTTGACCCTGTTCCTCCTATCCACTAAGCTTTTTTGATCGCTTCTAACCTTTTTTCTCAATCATTTCGGTGTCTTTTGAAGTCGAGAGTCCTGAGCTTAGTCGTTTCACTTTTATCTCCTCTTTCGTCTTTCCCCCAAGCTCCTTCTCTTCTTCTTCTTCTCCTTGATGCGAAGCTTTTTCTTGCTTCCGGGCGCCTAACTTTGGAATTGGATGATTTCCAAGCGCCACATGAATCGTCTTGAGCTCGGTGTAAAACTCGAAGCTGTACACTCCACCCTCCCTTCCTATGCCGCTTGCCTTCGCACCGCCAAAGGGAGTTCTCAGATCCCTGACGTTGTGTGAATTTATCCAGACGAGTCCTGCCTCGATTTTCGAGGCTACACGATGCGCTCTTGAAAGATCGTTGGTCCAAACATATGAGGCAAGCCCATACTTCACATCGTTTGCTAGGACGAGCGCTTCCTTCTCGTCCTCAAATGGCATTGTCACAAGCACTGGGCCGAATATTTCTTCCTGAGCGACACGCATCGAATTCTTTACGTTAGTGAGTACAGTTGGTTCAAGATAGTTTCCAGCTTCGAGCGCTCTCGGCCGCTTTCCGCCAATCGCAATCTTGGCTCCTTCCTTCACTCCAATATCAAGATATCCAACAACTCGCTTCCAGTGATCTGGGTGGATGAGTGGCCCGATATCGGTGCGCTCATCGAAAGGATCTCCCACGACTATGCGCTCGGCTCTCTCAATTAGGGCAGATAGAAATTCGTCATAGCAACTTCGCTCAACGAGCAAGCGGGAATTAGCGGTGCACCTCTCGCCGTTCAAAGAAAAGACTCCGAAAATCACTGCGTCGAGAGCCCTCTCGAGATTAGCATCCGAAAAGACAATTGCTGGAGATTTTCCTCCTAGCTCCATCGAGAAACGCTTGAGCATCTCCGCACCGCTTTTCATGATTTCCTTTCCCGTGGTTGTTTCACCCGTGAAGGATATGAGCTGAACATCAGGATGGGCCACTAGAGAGGCGCCAGCAGTTTCTCCGAAACCGTTGACCACATTGAAAACGCCTTCGGGGAAGCCAATCTCGCTAAAGAGCTTCGCAAGCCTGTTGGCTGTGATGGGAGACCACTCTGCAGGTTTCAAAACGCAGGTGTTCCCAGCCGCAAGGCACGGGGCTATCTTCCAAGTTTCGAGCATCATCGGAGTGTTCCATGGCGTTATTAGTCCTGCGACACCGACTGGTCTCCTTTGAGTGTAGTTGAGAAAAGTGTTTCCCACTGGGAAGCTTTCTTCTTTGAGGCTTGCGAGCATGCGAGCAAAGAACCTGAAATTCTCAGCGGCGCGCGCCATCTGTCCTCTGGTTTGTCTGATCGGAATTCCAGTGTCGAGAGTTTCGAGTGAAGCAAATTCTTCAAGGTGGTTCTCGATCCCTTCCGCGATCTTCTCAAGCCAAGCCGCCCTATCTTCAGGCGAAATATCGTGCCAGGGCCCGTCGCGAAAGGCCTGCTTCGCGCACTTTACCGCGAGGTCAACGTCTTCCGAAAAGCCTTCCGAAACTTTTGTTATCGGCTCGTTCGTGCTCGGATTCAGAGTCTCAAAAAACCTATGAGACTTTCCCTCCACAAATTCTCCGCCAATGTAATGGAGAATTGTTTCTATTTCTCCTCTTTGGTTGAATTGCCCCAATTTTCTTTGGTTCGCCCCCCATCCAAACATCAAAACAAAGTGGAGATGATAAAAATGGAAGAGAGAGAAATGCCACTTGCTAAAATTGAACAGGTAAGGAGAAGAGCAACAAACAGTACACCCCCCGCATGGTAGCCTCCTCCAATCCCTTCCCTCTTCTTCTTATTCCATGCGCGTGAGAGACTGATTAGTCTTGCCCTTCCGCGACAATCGTATTTTCGAGAATGCCCAAGTTTCCGATTGAGATTTGGATTCTATCCCCCGGGCCGACCTTCGAGATCCCCTTTGGTGTGCCAGTCAGTATCACGTCCTCCCTCTCGAGGGTCATGAACGAAGTTATGTATTCCATGAGCTCTGGTATCGAGTGTATCATGTCCCTCGTATTCCCTTCTTGTCTTATCTCCCCATTCACCAACGTTTTGATTTGGAGATTAGAAACATTGCCTGCCTCATCTTGCGAGACTACGAAGGGTCCGAGAGGGAGGAAGGTGTCAAACCCCTTTGCCCTAACGGGCGGGCGAAAGGTGTTCGTGATGAAATCCCTCACAGTCACGTCGTTTGCGATTGTGTATCCCAAGATGTAATCTGAAGCTCTTTCTCGCGCAATCCTTCTTGCCTGTCTTGAGATCACGACAGCGAGCTCAGCCTCGTAGTGCATATAAGTCGCTTCCTTCGGGTAGATTATCTTCCCCAGATGACCAATCAAGGTGTTAGGTGGCTTGAGTAGAAGAACAGGTTCTTGAGATGGTGCGAGTCCGAGCTCGCCAGCGTGGTCGGAGTAGTTCAGAACGAGGCCGACGATCTTGCTCGGCGAAACTGGAGGAAGCCAGACGACCTTGTCTTGAGCGTAATTTGTGCCATCTGGTCCAACCAGCCGATTCCCCTCTATTAGAGAAGCAATGATCTGTCTTCCACCGGCAATGATTCGAGCGCTTTTCATTTCTAAGGCGAGTCTAACTCCCAGAATTTTACAGCTTGTTTCAAGGGATCAGATTGTACATGCGCATGACTTCCTTGAGTTTCTCTGTCTTTTCCTGCGATAAACCAACTAGAGGAGGCCTCAAACGCGGATTTATCTTGCCCATCAACCCAAGCGCAGTCTTTAGGGGCTGAGGATTCGTCTCCCAAAAGAGGGCCTCGTTGATCGGCAAGAGTCTGTAATGGAGCTCTCGAGCTTCTTCCCACTCTCCCTTCTTGCAAAGGTTGTAAAGATCTGCCACTTCACGAGGCAGAATGTTCGCGGTCGCACTGATGTGACCTGATCCTCCGATCGCCAGCATGGGGAAGCAAAGAGACTCGATCCCAGAGTAAAGCAGAAAGTCCCTTCCACATTCAAGGAGGATCCTGCTCGCTTGTTCAAAGTCCTTGTTCGCTTCCTTCACTCCGACAATGTTTTTGCATCTTTCCTTTAGCTTCTTCATGGTGTGAGGCTCCATATTCGTTGCAGTTCTTCCCGGTATGTTGTAAATCACGACCGGAAGGCTAGTCGAATCTGCAACTTTCGAAAAATAGTCGAACAGCCCTTCTTGGGAGGGGCGATTGTAATAGGGAACGATGACAAGTGCCGCATCGACTCCTGCGTCTTCTGCAGCTCTTGTGAGGTGAAGAGTTTCCTTCAGATTGTTTGTTCCAGTTCCAGCAAGGATTGGCACTCTGCCTCCCACTGCTGAAACAGTTACCGAGAATATCTCCTCTCTCTCCTTCAGGGTGAGTGAACTAGGCTCTCCAGTCGTTCCCTCGACTGATATCCCATGAGAGCCGCTCTCGACCTGCCAATCTATCAAATAGCGAAAAGCCTTCTCATCAAAGGTATCATTTTCATCAAAGGGGGTGACCAAGGGAACAATTGATCCTTTCAGTTTGCTCAAGTCAATCAAAAACGAACACTCCTGACACCGTGACTTTCTCAGCTTCGTGCGTTTCTGATTCCTTATCTTACACCAATAAAAGGAAATACGCCCTCCCTTTTCCTAAAACTCGAAGTTTCTCCTGAAATCGAAAAGGAAGAGGGGAAATTTTTTGAAATACATGATTAAGAGTAGTGCGAAAGAGGAGGAAAAGGCGGTGGAAAGGAGAGATGAGGAAACAAAGTGACAGAGAAGAATCCGGGAGATGATAAGGGCAATCATCCATTGTCAAAGGCCGAAATACTGCGAGCTTTCATGCGAAACCTACCCCAGCCAGTTCTAGTAGTGACAACTAAGTACGAGGGGGGTCTCTGGGGGCTTACGATGAGCTCTTTCACTTCGGCATCGCTTTCCCCTCCTCTCGTTCTGATCTGCATTGATAAGAAAACGCCATCTTATGAGCCGATCTTGAAGAGAGGTTGGTTTGTGGTCAATCTTCTCAACGAAAATCAGAGCGGGATATCAGACCTCTTCGCGGGAAGATTCAAAGAGAAGCAAAAATTTCAAAACATAAAATTTCATCTGACCCAAGAAAATGATCTGCCAATCATCGAAGACTCACTTGGATATTTGGAGTGCAAGATATGGAGAATCTACGAGGCTGGAGATCATGATATTCTGGTGGCAGAAGTCATGGATGGAGAAGCAAGAAGCGGTTTGCCAATTGTCTACTACGATCAGTCTTATGGAAAATTAGGGCGATGGGAAGGCTCACCAAGCCTTTATCCACCTTACTAGAAGATCTTCTTGTCTCTGCTAAAACTGGACTCGATCACAAAAAATCCTCAATTTTCGTGGCAGAGAAAAATCGGCTCCCTGCTACAAATAGGGAAAAAGGAGTGAACGATATGGTATCATACCCAATTTTGATTTTTTTCCAAAAGGTTAATTTCACCGACTGGTACCCAAGTTTCTTCCTTTGATCGAAATCAGCGTGGGGGAGCTGTATCATAAACGAATTTGCAAAAATGCTCAATTCATACTTTCACCTTTTTGGCCAGCAAGGGGGCTAAGAATCTTGCTCTTGAAAGGCCGATTTAGCTACGTCGGGAATCTTGCGAAAAAAGAAAAGAAGCTCATCAGAATGCTATGAACATAACTTGAAGAAGTGATACTAGATCCTCCTTTCCCCGTAAAAAAGTGTTAAATAAAGCCAAATCTTTCAAAGAAAGACAGTTGTCATCTTCTACTCATGTCGCTCACGAACGACAAAGAAACGAAAATGAAACTAGGATCTTCGATAGCCTTGAGTCATCCGCCGCGAGTCGACGAGAAACATTGTCTTCGGCTCAATCCAGAGTTGACATGTGTTTCGATTCCTCGGCTCTTATCATGGCGCTTCAAGTTGAACAGATAAGGGACGAACTTCTCGGCGCGATCCAGCGTGGTGCAAGAGTCAGAATAATCACCGAGATCACCGAAGAGACACTTTCAATCTGCAGGGAAGTTTCTGATTATGTTCAAATGAGACACATAGCTGCAGTCAAAAGCAATTTTGTAGTCACAGAATCTAGATGCGTTGCTTATGACAGGTTCGGGGAACAACGTCAGCTTCCCTCCGAGGTGATCGTTAGCACAAACAGAAAGATCGTATCGCAACATCAGTACCTTTTCGATGTGCTCTGGGATGGAGGCGTCCCGCTTGAAGACAGAATTAGGGCAATTGTGGAAGGCAAACAAGAAGGAGAAACTAGGCTCGTTCATGGTTTTGAGAGTGCAACTAAGGTAGTTCTTGGCGTCTTTGAGAACGCGAAGGAATTCTGCTACGCATATGGAGATCTCTTCGCCCCCTCCGTAGCAATTGAGGTTGAGTCTTATAGAAGGGCCTCCGAGCTTATGAGGGAGAGACACGTAACTCAGAAGGCAATAACTGAGATTACGAAAGAGAATCTTGACTACTGCAAGGTGCTCATGAATTTCTGCGAACTCCGACACTTGGAGGGTTCGAAGGGGAACTTTGTAGTAACTGAGAATGAGTTTCTGTGCGCAGATCTTCCTCTAAAGAGCGGATCTCCAGTGGACTGCGTGCTTTACAGCGATTCAAGGGAGGTGGTTGGGCAGCACAGGCAAGTGTTTGAACTCTTATGGAAGAGCTCGATTCCAGCCAAGACAAGAATGAGCCAGATAGAGAGGGGCCTAGAACCGGTCGAGGACGCCCGCTTGATCCGGGACATTTCGGAGGGGTTGAGTGTAAGCCGAAACGTTATCTCCGACTGTAAGGAAGAGCTTCTCGTGATCTTTCCATCAGAGAGAGCCATCCTTCGCGACGATCTCGCATATTTTGATTCAATCCAGAGCGTATTGGAGAGAGGAGGAAGAGTCAGGATTCTTGCACCGATATCTAGCGGCAAGGTCTCAAAGAAGCTCAGCTCCGCCGAGTGGCGCAGAATAGAGCCGATAAATGCGTGTTTTGCCGTGGTCGACAGGAGAAGAATGATAAGCGTGTTCTACGAGCGCCCAGAGGGCGAGATTTTGGAGAACGCTGTTTCTTCATATTTGTTCAGCACAAACAAGCATGCGGCATCAAGCATGGGAAAGATCTTCGATGAGCTCTGGGATAAGAGCGAGCTTGAGGAGATGTATGATCAGAGAAAGCGCGAGGCTTCCCTTTTTCGCGATGTTCTGACACATGATATACGAAATTATAATCAGGTTTCGAGACTGAGCGCCGAGCTTCTGAATGAGCAGATGGCTGCTAATGAGTCTGCGAGAGTGCTTACTGAATCCTTGCTAGAAGCTGTCGAGGCAGAAGCGACACTGATTGAAAGAGCGAGAAGATTCGCGAGATTGCTTTCAAGGCCTAGTAGCAAGCTTCGCCCAGTCGATTTGGTTGCTTCGATTGAGAGGTCGTTAGATATCGCAAGGAGCCTCTACCCCGACAAGAAGGTCGATGGCTCCATTCGGCTCGAAGGTGAGCAAGAGGCAAGGAAGGGAGTCGTGTTTGTCGCAGCCGACGATTTCCTGGATGAGGTATTCGTTAATATCTTCTCTAATTCGATTCGTTACACAAGAGAGGAAAGGGTCGAGATCGAGGTAAGCATTCGCTCCGCTGAATTAGGAGATATTCGATCTCCCTCTCCCTCTTCTTCTTCACGCTCAGCAAACTTTTCGTCGGCTAATAAGAAGAACAGGAAGAATGATAACTTGGAGTACTGGCTCGTATCAATAGCTGATCACGGACCCGGAATTCCAGACGAGTCAAAGCAGTTAATTCTGAGGCGCTACAGGAATGGAACTAGAGTGAGCGGACTCGGGCTCTCAATTGTTTACGAGCTAGTAGTTTCTAGATACGGAGGGGACTTGCGCTTGGAGGACAGAGTCAGCGGCGACTACACACAAGGAGCGCTTGTCAAAGTCTGGCTTCGCAAAGCATGATTATCTCTTTCCCACTGCTTCAAGTCCATTAGGTTAATCGCCACAAAAAAGAGAGGGCAAGGCCCGCTGAAAAAATTGAATTAGGCCTCCTTTGCCCTTCAGTTGTGGTACTGTAGGCAAGGGATGCAATAAATTCATGGGAATCATAGTAAAGAGCTTTGAGAGGCCAGATCAAAAGTTTGTAAATGAGTTCGCTGGTATTGGAGTTGCAACAATTCACGAGAGCTTGGGAAAGGAGAACACAAGTGTCATGGATCCTTCGATCAAACCTTTGAAGGAGGGAATGAAACTTTTAGGGCCAGCTCTCACTGTGGACTGCTTTCACGGAGACAACCTCACGCTTCACATAGCGATGACCCTCTCGAATCCGGGCGATATACTTGTGGTGGACGCTCACAAATCTCTCGGGGCGATGTTTGGAGGTCAGATGACATTCCAAGCAAGGCAACAAGGGATAGGAGGATTGGTGGTCGACGGCTCCGTCAGGGATTCCGAGGAGATAAGGGCGTCAGGTTTTCCTTGTTTTGCTAGATTCGTAAGCCCAATAGGAACTGCGAAAAACACAATCGGTTCAGTGAATGTTCCGATTCAGTGCGGAGGAGTTGTTGTAAAGCCAGGAGATCTAGTTGTCGGGGACGATGACGGAGTCGTAGTGGTCCCAAGACGAGAAATCAGGGAAGTTATCGAGAAGGCGAGAAAGAGACTCGAGAAGGAGGCAAAGGACAGGGAGCAGTTCAAACTCGGAAAGACTTCAATGGATCTGAACCCTTACTTTCAGAAGGTTCTGAGCGAAAGTGGAGTTAAGCAAGTGAAAAGTCTAGAAGAAGCAGTTTGAGAGTTAGAGAGAGGGGGGAGGGAAAGCGCAAAAAAAGAGGAGAAAGCAAAGAAGGGGGCTCTTTGCCGCTTCTTCTAAATTCTCAAAACCTTCCTTTGTAGTTCGAATCATTACAGAATGGAAAATAGTAGTCGTTTATCACGGCATCGGCGTACTGCGTCCCCTTGGGGAATGATCCGCAAGTGCTCCCAGCTCCTCCTGAGCCCAGGTTATACATCTCAAGAGCTCCCATAACCAAATACTTCAAACTACATCCTTTTCCCCACTTGTTTAGAAGCGTGAAGTAATTTTCTCCCCAGAAGTACGATCCGTGATTAATGTTGTATGTCGCCTTGAAAAGAAGGGTTGCGTTGAGACCATTGCATGTGGGGTTCACTTGCATCAGCCCCTCATCATAGCTTCCGCACCAGTTGTTCCACGCCCTAGCTGTCTTGTTGAACCCTGATTCGAGAGCTATCATGGCCTTTATCACCATGGGATCAGGGAGCTCCCAGCGCGAGGATGCGTTAAGTATGATGAAATCGTACTTGTTAGTCTTGCATCCCCACCACCAGTTACAGGGATTGTTCACGGCGAGGATGTCCGTGTTTGGAGTAGGTGTGGAATAGCCTTCGACCATGAACTCTTGCTGAAACACAAGGGGCAGACAAACGACCAAGGCAATAATCAAAAGAAGTGGAACTATCAAATTGTTCGAAAATGAATTCGATGGCTTGCGCTCTGAAACGATCAAGATGAAAAAGAAACCCTTACGCTCTTCTTTCTAGATTTCAAAAGAAGAGTGTAAGGTTAAATTTCTTAGCGCGCTATTTCTCTATCTTTGCACTACAAAATTCTGCTTTTACCATGCACCTTCGTGCATCGGAATGCGAGCTACTCGAGATTCGCACTAAGCTTGATCTCAACATTGTTCCTAAGGGCGTTCGAAATCGGGCATCCTAATTCCGCAGTTTTTGCAAGTTCGATAAACTTACTTTCATCGAGCCCCGGAACTTTTCCTCTCACCAAGAGCTCCATCGAAACAACTCTCCATCCCTGACCTACGCGATCGAAGGTTGACACCACCTTGACATCGAGTTTCTCTGGCGGAGTGTTGTTTCTCCCAAGAGTCGCAGAAAACGCCATCGCAAAGCAAGACGCATGGGCTGCTGCCAATAGTTCTTCCGGGCTCGTCTTTCCGTTGGGTTCTTCAGTTCTAGAAGCCCAGGTCACTGGAAGATCGGAAAATGCCCCACTTCCGACACTTGTTATCTTGCCGCTTCCCTTGACCAGATCTCCTTCCCAAATCACTTCAGCTGTTCTTCGTGCTGCCATATCACCTCCTTGTGGCCTTATGTTCTATTAAAGCATCCTTGTTGTCAGAATTCGCAAAGCGACTTGGCAAGAAAAGGCCAGAAAGTGGCAAATGAAAGCGAAGCCTGATAATCCGAAGGAATGCATCAGGTATACCCAAGTTTTCCTCCCTTGAAGTTTGACCTTTTGGAACATTTGGTCGAATAGGAGATATGCTCCTTAAAAAAAAGTGCTGTGTTGCACGATTCAAGCACGTAGTCTAGTCTAGGATTTTTGTCTCAAGTACGCTTGTATCGAGCAATTCAATCTCAAGGCATGTCTGATGACAGGGATTGGAGTAAGTACAACGATGA
>CADDZS010000022.1 GCA_902812485.1 archaeon | reverse complement strand
CAGTTCCGAATTGTTATTGTTTGAGAAGCTACCTTGAGCTCGCTGGTACCTAGGCTTCTCTTGTGTAAGATCAAGATAATGGAATGCAAAGAAGAAGGATGTACTTGTAGACTGATTAACAAGCTCAATTCTGGGTCTCGCGAGCTTTCTCGACGTTGGTCGCAGAAATGCCGATGAGAGAGGAAAAGAGTTTTGAGAACCAACCTCCTTTTCAAGTTTCAGAATTCGGGTCGTTCCCATGGTTGTTCGGAAACGAGGGCTTTTTTGGATAGGTTAACTTTGGGATAATAAGCTGAAATAGTTTTCATTGAAGGCTGAAAAAGAACTCTTTTTCTCCTCAATGCTCTTTCTGTTGTTATTATGGAGTGATTATTTCTCTCTACATACTTCACTTCTGATCTTACTGTTGTCTCTCTCTTTCTTTTTCTTTCTTGAGTTTTAGAATTTGCTATTAGCTTTTTTCCACTTTCTATTTGTTGTTAGTTTGTCTGTTTCTTTCTCTCTCTAGAAATGATCACTTCAGTTGCTGGCGCTTCGAATTAAATTACATCCATTACATATACACACCGAGAAAATCGCATACCTTTTTTTCTTTCGAGGGCGAGTATCCTCGTAAGCAAAAAACTTTACAGAGCTTTGTGTGCCGATGAGCCAAATGTAGACTCCTTCTTTCTTTTTTCCGTTGATTTACAAATCCCGCTCTTCTCTCTTCTTTCTTTCTTCTCCTCTCTCTTCAGTTACTCTCTCTCTAGATGTGCTGTCTGTTTTTCCAATTTTTGCTTCGATCCGCTCTTTAAATAGCCATTATATACTCGGCTAATTCCGGGCTCCATAATGTACTTCTTCAAAAGCAATTGCAGTGTGTTAGTTCTTATTGTTTGATTGGATTGATTAAGATGAGAGCCACAGTATTGCGAAGCTCGGCAGGCAACGCTCAGATACAAACAATAACAAGAAGAAGAAAAAAGAAGGAATTAGAGATTTCTCAGCTCAGCTGATTCTCACACATACTTTGGCGTGTCTCTAACTCTAAACTATTATCAAAAAAACGTGTCATCCGTGATTTAATGGGAAGGGAATTCTTTGCGCTTCGCTATCGAGTTTTGAAAATACGAAGGGTCGATCGATCTTGATAGAATCGAGCTCCATATTAGAAAACCATGCTCTCAATCCGAATATTGAGCTCGATGCTTCCTCTAATCGCTCTTCATGTTCAATGTCTTGAACAAGCGCGTCCAGCGCTTGAGCGATCTGCACTAAAATGTTGGTTCTAGTATTCCCTTTCTCCTCAAATTGGATTGTGAACTCTCTATGAGCGCAAAGAGAAACATTGCTTTGTCGGGGGCTATAGCGGCTATTGTCGCTGTTGCCTTCGTCATTGCAGCAATTTACGTACTTCCAGGAACTGGTCTTCTCCAAGGAAGCCAGACTCAGGGACCGTCGGGGACTCTCTCAGTAATGCTGACTGATCCTCCTACTGTCCCCCAAGGCACCACAGACCTATACATGACCTACAACAAAGTCGGAGTACACGTGGCTGAAGCGGGGAACAACTCCGGTTGGAAGGTGTTCTCGCAGTCGGGAACAATTGATCTGATGCAGACGATAAACGTCTCACAGACCATTGCCATCGGGAGCCTTCCAGCGGGCGGAAAGTTCAACGCCCTAGGATTCAACGTGAGTTCCGTAGTAGTCACCTACAATGGCAAGAACTACACAGCCGATCTTGTATACGGAAGGAACACGCTGTTTGTCCCGATTCCAGGGGGAATCAGCATTGCCGCTGCTTCTACACAAGCGGTGTTGATAGACATGACACCAAAGGTATTACTTCTCGGAACGCCGCAGAATCCTACGTTCGCATTCCTTCCATCGGCTCGAGCATACGTGGTTCCGTCGAACGCAATTCCAGCTCAGGCACATTTCATCGGCGAAAGGCACGATCTTGACGAGGACTCGTGGTGGGACGCGTACATGAAAAGTTCGAGCTTCGCTATCACGAACGTGACACTCACGCCCGACTCACTTTCCATCACGGCAATAAACAACGGTAACGCATCAGTCGTGTTCAGACTAGCAGCCGTGTCTTCACAGTACTCTACCTCGGGCGGTGCAATGCCGTATCCAGCAGTATCGGAAATATTCGTGATCGAGCCAAACGCCACACTCGTCCCACTCAGCGGATCGAGCAAGGACCAATTGTATCAAGAGGTTGTTGCCGGCGGATATCTTCTGCCAGCAGGAGCTTCGGTAACCTTCACCTATTCTGGGCAAATCCAGATAGGGTTGATACAGTTCGACTTGAACCAGCAGCCACAACAGATAGTCGTGGGACAACACTACTTCGTGAGCCTCTTAGCCAATGACAAGTTGGCCCAAGCAGGGACGACAGCCATCTCAGCCTAGTGGGTCTGAAAAAAAAATACGTCCAAGATGAGGAGACGCTGTGGGAGAGGGGAAAGGAATAATTGACGAGATCCCTTGTCCCTCCCGCAACGTCCTCTCTCTCCCCTATTTTTTGCAGTTTGGTACTTATTACTTGATTTTTCTGCCTCATCAAGCTTGTCTGTGGGAGAAACAATCAAACGATCGGGCTTAAGACAAGAAGCGGCGGGTTCTTTCCGGCATATTCTTCTCCTTCTGCTCTTTCTTCTGGGGAACATCGTGTCACGGGATAAGAGTTTCTTTCGGCTGCCCGGCATGTTGCTAGTAATGTGATGTATTTCTCTCTTTTTTGCAGATTGCACAAGAAAATCTTTTTGTGCCAAATTTTTCGGAAAAGAAGCTGAAAAAGTGTCAGAGATTCTATGGCGAGCTCAGATTTGGAATTCGAAACGGTAAGTTACGAAAGTGAATCTGGGACTGTAAATGCGTACCTGGTGAGACCCGCATTTTCTGCAAGTGGGGAGGCCCAAAGGTGGCCAGCAATAGTTGTAATTCACGAGATATTTGGTCTCAATGATCACATAAGGGATGTCACAAACAGGTTCGCTTCTCAGGGGTATGTTGCCCTTGCCCCTGATCTCTTTTCCAGACAGGATCTGATCCAAGTCCTCACAAAGAAGAATATTGCCCTTACAATGGATTTCATTAGAACTCTCCCGACTGGAAGTGCTAGAGACTACAATTTTGTTCAGCAACAGCTCGCAAAGATCGAGGAGGAGGGCAAGAGGACTGCGGTGCAGAAAACAATGGGACTTCTCTTCAGTGGCCTCCCAAAAGAAAGCTTGGTGAAGGATTTGGTGCATGCGGTTGACTTTCTAAACTCTCAAAGATACGTTAAGCGCGGGAAAGTGGGTTGCGTAGGGTTCTGTTTTGGAGGTGGTATGTCAATCGCTCTAGCTTGCCAAGGCAAAACTTCCGCTTGCGTCGTTTTCTACGGCGAGAATCCTTCTCCAATCGAGCTAGTGGAGAAAATAAACGGTCCTGTAATGGGGCTCTACGGAGGGGAAGATGAGCGGATAAACTCAAACTTGGACAAGCTTGTAAAGGTGATGGTTCAATACAAGAAGGATTTTGAGATGAAAATATACCCTGGTTGTCCACACGCTTTTTTCAACGATACAAACGAGCGCACATACAGGGAAAAAGCAGCTAAGGATGCGTGGCAAAGAGTTTTGAAATTCTACAAAGAAGCCCTCCTATAGGAGTTCGAATCGTTTTCTACCTGCACGAAGAAATGCTCCTCATCCAGATCTGTGCTTGATAGGCAACTAGAGAAGGGGAGCTGGGACTGAAGTAAGATTGCACAGGAAGACGAACAGTATCTAACTCTTTCTTGCATTTCCTTTCAAACCTCTCAGTCGGCTTTGCTAAATCAAGCTCAGCTTCTTTCTTACGATTGTTTATTGATTCTAACTTCAGGGAGATGCGAATGATGAACAACAACTTTGTCTTTGCAAGGACTCTCTCCAAGCTTCTCATCATGTCACGACGCGCATCAAATTTAGTTACACTCCTTGAAGCTCGTCTCCAAAGTTTGATCTCGTTTTCACTCCTTTTAACTATCAGAACTGTCTCGATCGCTTTCGATGTGCTCGACATGCTATACATTCACTTGCTGGACACATGAATCCGCTTCCAATATATTGCCTGCTCACAACTCTGAAACACAAGGGAGACTCACAAATTGTGACGAATTGTTTACTATGTCGAAATTCATTCCAACAAAAAAAAGAAGAGAAGGGAGAGGATGGATGAGCCAAAGTTTTTCCCAGCATTACACCACGCAACTTGAGCTGAAATGAAATTACACACCCCTTTCCCTCTGGGTCTTGAGGACCGTAGAAGCGAGAGCCTCTCCAAACAAGGAAGAATGCCATTCATGATTTTCCTTCAGTGACATTTTGAAGGAGGTCCACAACGAAAGAAAGCCATCTGCCCGCATTTTGAAGCAAGCTCTGTTTGACCTTCCCCTGATTAAATCTGAAATTTTCGCAGGGAGCTTAGCTTCCCTTTTCCTTCCCTTTGCGTGAAGAAAAATGATGTTTTGAGATTTTGAAATCGGATTGTGCCGCATTTATTGCTACCAGTAGTAGATCCTCGAAAGTCCGCGCTCCTTTGCGACCCTGAGGAGTTTCGTAATGTTAGTTTTGACTGGGAGTCTATGAGCAGGAGTCCCTTTCAATTTGCCCTCCTCTCTTCTCCTGAAATCTATCAGATCTGAGAATGCCCTGCCAAGAGCGCGAAATTTCACCGACGCATAGCTCAGCTTTCTTCTAAATAGAAGCGTTTCAAAAAGAATGAAAAGAATCTGAGTCGCGGTGGAGGAAAGCGCAAAAACAAATGGAAGCTGGGAGAAGTAAAGGTAGAACATATTTTTGTTCATCATGTAGAAACCGTGAAGCTCGTTTCTTCCCCCCTCCTTTTTCTCAAGAGCTTTCACGCTCTGGGAAACCATGTGATAAGATTTCGCAGCTGAAATAACTTCGACCTCATAACCACACCTTCGCACCTTGCATGCTAGGTCTATGTCGTCTCCATAGAGAAAGAAGTAGGAGGAAAGCAAGTTCACATTCAGAAGAAGATTCCGCCTCACCATGAGCATCGCTCCTGGTACGTAGTCTACTTTCATCTGGTTTGGGATCCGCTCGTTCCTTGCACATCCTTGGAATGCATGCCAGTGCATGCCGGACAGTGGGTCAAGATATCCTCCATACGCCCATATCTTCTGCTCGCCCCCATAATAGTAGATAACACCGCCTAGTATTCCCACCCCACTTTCGCTCATTCTCTCGACCATTCTTGAAACTGCTTCACTGTCGAGAACCAGGTCATTGTTGACAAGGAGAATGAAATCACCCCTAGATGCCCTTATGCCTACATTGTTGCCTTCGGCGAACCCCAAGTTTGATGAATTTCTCATGAGCTTGAAATTCGGGAATTCTCTTTTTACAAGCTCAGGAGAGCCATCATCAGAGGCGTTGTCAACTACAATTGTTTCGATCAATGGATAAGTCTGATCTTCGATCGATCGGAGGCACTCTACGATTGACCTTTGCCCGTTATAATTGAGCACTATCACGGAAACTAGAGGGCAGTCACCTTTCTCAATCAGAACTTCTTTGAGCTTTGGCTTCATTTATCCTCTGCATCTTCCTAGTCTAGTTTCCATTCTTCGTGCAAAGATCGTCGTACAATTGATCGAATTTGGCGATGGACTTGTCCCAAGAGAATTCTCTTTGAGCTTTTTGGAGGGCTGTTTGCCCCAATTCCGCTCTTAGATGAGAGTTGTCGATGATCATATTAGTGAACTCTGGAAACTCATCGAGCGAGCTTACAACGATGTCTTTTTCCGTGAATGGAATCCCTTCGCAGCCAGTAGGCGTTGTTATAACTGGCTTTCCGCAGGCCATGTAGTTCATGATTTTCAATCTTGTGCCTCCACCCACACTGAGCGGAGCGAGCCCGATGTCTGCGGCGTTTACATAAGGAAGGTCATCAGAATCCTGAGAAATCTGAATTATCCGAGGATCAGCACTCTCAAGGTATTTCTGAGGAAGCTCTCTTGACACTATGATAAACCTCGTAGTCGGGTGCTTCCTCCAAACCGCTTGAGAGAGGTGGTTCTTGATGTAATCGATTGCTAGCTTATTGGGTGGATAGCTCGCCCTTCCAACAAAAACGAGAACAGGATCCTTTTCGGGAATGCCCAGCCTCCTTCGAGTCTTGCTTCCAAGTTGTGGATCAGGTTTGTACTTCTCAAGGTCCACTCCGTTGGGGATGACAATTATCTTCTTCTTCGAGATAGCGTGGACCCTTGCAAGATCTTCCTTGTCCTTCTCGCTCGTTACGACCACGACATTTGCAAGTCTACAACATACTCGCTCGAGTGCCGTGACATACCTGAGCCAATAAGCATAGACAACTTTGTTCTCCGCATACCTCGAGAGTCGAGAGGCGAATACCGCTTCGACGTTATGGTCATCCAACACGGACACCTTGTTTAAGAAGCGTCTGTACAAGAGAGGAAACAGTGCCGACCAGATCTGCTCTGACTGCACCACAGATGATGTTCTCAAATAACACCTCAGCTTCGTAAGGATCCTAGGAAAATTGCAAAGCAACAAATCGACCGCGTTCTCCCCTTCCTTCGAGCCGTAGAGTATGCGCCCAAGAATCTTTAGCGCTCTAAGCCTTGGCTTTGTCACTCCAAAACCGATCTGAGAGCCAACTCGCTCTATCGCTCGGTCACTCCAATATGCGAGAAACACATCACGGCCGCGGCGAACCAAGCCATTTACAATGTTCCCAACCCTCAGAGTTCCTCCGTCGAGAGGATGAAGTTGCTTGTGATTGATGATTGAGATCCGCCCTAAAGAATACACGGATGAAATGTGATTTCGTTTTTGAGAAAAACAATTGTGCAGGCCGGCTCAGAAGCCGACCTCAACAAGTCTTATCTCATGATCTGGAAACCGATCAAGAATTGCTTGAAATTTCGAATAGCAAACCACTTGATGCGTCTAGTTTGCGATACTGTCGAAATCCAATATATAGAGAAGACTTTAGTGCTGACGCAACTCGGAAGGGGGAACTGAAAGGTTAGCGATAGGGAGAGAGGAGGGAGACTCACTCTTGCTTTCTAACCTGTGAGTTAAGAAAATGCGTTCTTTGATTTTCGAGCAAGGATAAAAAAAGGAGTTTTCAGAAGAAATGCAGGCTCACTTCCCGAGCAACAAGTGCAGAGTCGTCATAGTTGGACTCGACGGAGCATCCCCGCACTTGATTTCAAAGATGATAGAAGAAGGCTTTCTGCCTTCCCTGAGTCGGGTGATTCGCGATGGTTACTGGGGAAGCATCATGGCTTCCATCCCAGATGTGACCCCACCGTCTTGGACTTCGATGGTCACGGGTGTAGATCCAAGTAAGCATGGCATATTCGACTTTTTCAAGTTCGAAGGGGGCCGCTTGAAAAGAATTGTAACATCAAATGACAGAAAATTTCCGGCTCTCTGGGACACACTTTCCCGAACGGGGAAGAGAGTCATAGTTGTGAATGTTCCTGTGACTTACCCTCCGCGCCCTGTAAAAGGGATCCTGATTTCTGATATGCTCACACCAGAAGGCGCAACCAATATAGTCTATCCCGATTTCCTCTCAGCCGCTCTTAAGGCAAAGGGATACGAAGTCGGGATAAGATGGACTGGGGGAGATGGAGTATCTAAGAAGGTGAGTTCAAAGGAGCTTGCCTCTTACGCAACTCGCCGGTTCGAAGTATTCAACTGGCTTATTTCCGAATTTCCTTGGGACTTTTCGATGGTTGTCTTCAATGAAACAGATTTTGCGCAGCATCTTTTTCCAGATAGCGAGGAGAAGCTCATCGAAGTTTATTCAGAGATTGACCGCGGTCTTGGGAACCTAATTAACAAAATTGATCTGTCAAATACGACACTTCTAGTGGTTTCAGACCATGGGTTTAGACCTGCAAGGAGGGCCTTCAGAGTAAACGACTGGCTCATGCAGATTGGAGCGCTCGAAATCGTAAAGGATGATAAGAGGCGCCTAGAGAATGCTAGAACAAGATCCTTTATTCGTTCTATTGTCAGTCTTTTGCTCAAGAGTCGAACAGCTGGAAAACTGCTGGAAAGAGCAAGAGAGTACCTTCCATCAAAGTTCTACACCGTTTTCTCCCCAACATCCGATTTTGACTCGCTCTCTGGCCTTTACTGTCCGATTCCCCAGCCGCATGCATATGTGAGTCTCTCTCTAGCCGCTAAGGATGGCAACCCAGACTATGAAGAAATCTTTCGCCGAGTAAAGAGCGCAGCTTCAGAACTCGTGGACAACAAGACTGGCGCAAGTCCCATCAAAGAAGTGATTCGAAGGAGTGAAGTGTACAGGGGAATATATTCGATCGACGGCCCTGCGGTGCTTCTCCTTCTCAAAGAAAACTATGTCGTCTCTGAGAAGATATTCCAAACGAAAGATTTCTTTTACGATACACTTCAAGGAATCCACGAGCCTAACGGTATCATCGCAGTCTTTGGTGGAAGTGTAAAGAAGAAGGAGAAAAGAAAGAAACGAGAGCAACAAGAAAGCAATAGGGGGGAGTTTATCCCTCAAATTTCCGCAAAAGTTTGGGACATAACTCCGACAGTTCTCGATATTCTTGGCATCCCAGTCGAAAAGGGTCTTGATGGGCGGGTCATCGAAGAAATAGTCATGGATGATGCTGAGCTAACATTGTCATCTTCTTATCTTGATCGTTCAACGACTTCTCCAGATTCACTTGCAAAGCCAGTTGTAAATCTTTGAAAATAGATTGAAGCGAGCTCGGGGAGGTGAGAACCGACATTATGGAACTTCGCGAATCGAATGGAACAAGGAAAGTCGAAATTCCTTCAACTCTCTATGACGAGATCGAAAGAAGAATAAAGGGAACGAATTTTAGGGGAGTATCTGACTTCGTGGCGTCTATGCTCAGAGAATTCCTCAACAGGGATACAAGCAACGAAATTGGTTCGTCTACTGGTCTTTCACAAGAGGATGAGGAAGGAATAAAGAAGAAGTTGCAAGCTCTTGGATACCTGTAGATCATCCCCCCTCAGTTTGGAGGAGTCATCCCATTAGTGATACTACCAAGTGCTCTCTTTACTAGTCTAAAGAGAAGTTTTCTCATTGTCCCCAAAGGGAAGGAAGAAAGGTGAGGGTGGAAAGAAGATGTTTCGGTAGGATTGATAGGATGGCTAAGAAAATTCCTTTTTCTGGAAGGAACATGTTACCTCTCGACTTCTTCTTCCCAACTTACAATGCTATCTCTTCCCTCATCGTGTCTCCAATAGCAGAGGAGTGGTTCATAGTAAAGTGTTGTCTCTTTGTGGGGGTTTGACTCGCTCATAGTCGCTCCAGTTGTTCCTCCATTGCTTGCCTTTCTTCCTCCTCTTCTTTTTCATCCTCAATTTCGTATTCTAGTTCGAACCCATTCCTTGACCTAAGCTTTCCAACAGAATAGTCGACCAATGCAAGTCCAAGGACTGAGAAAAGGAGAATGAAATTTCCCCTCGTTTTGAGAAGAGAAATCCAGTCGTTCAAGCCAATGTTCCAGACCGAAGGTGAATAAGGATTGACGGTGTGCCAATTTCCACCCGTCGCAAAAACAATCATTCCATCCATGTAGTTCGTCGTTGCAAGAGTAAAGTTACCCGCTAGTACCAGACGCGAATAAGTGTTCCTCAGTGAATATCCATACGGCGGAGTTGAAACAATACCATAGAAAAGCTGAGAGACGCGAACATTGCTCGAATTCATGGTTCCATCGACGCTAAATAACAAAGGCGAGGCGAGAACCAATTTTTCGCTCTGGCTCGTGCTTATGTTCAATCCAGTGAAAGAAGTGTAGTTCATCGGAGATCTACTTGTGCTATCGCCGCTTGTCGCAGTTACGATTATTGGTGAAAGAGAAGCTGACGGGGAGATTATCTCAATTGAAGCCCCCTCTGGATAGATGATGGTTTGCATCCCAGGCGCGATGTTCCCCGGTTGAATAGTTGCATTTGTGGAGCTGACAACCCATCTAGTCGAGCCCTCCATGTACACGTGCTGGATGGTGTAATTGGAGAGGAAACCGAAGCTTCCAGAAAGATTTTGCGGAGTCTTTCCAACTATCGCAAGAGGGCCAGAACCGAAGATCATGCTGAGACCGGTAAGAGCAATCGGGCTTCGTATTATTGCATCGTATGTCGGGTACAGGGGATCAGAGTAGTTTTGCATGAAGGTATTTGCGTATATCAACAACAATTCTTTGAGGAAATAGCTAGCTTGGACAATCGAAATTTTGTGCGCCCTAATTAAGCTCAGGATGGGTCCGAAATTCAACCACACGAGAGTACCGTTTCCCACCTTCTCTTGGATAGCAAGAGGGGTCTTTTTTAGGGAATTGTTGCCCGAATATGTGCCTGAGTACATGATCTGAGAAGAATTTGAAGCAGAAAGTGGAGAACTGACTATCTTCGAAGATGTAATATTGATCTGCTCATCAATTTGATTCTGAGACGAAGTGTTCGAAGAACCAGAGAAGGAGGAGGTGGAGGAAGAAAGAATGACACCATTCACAGCGAGAACGCCTTCCTCTTGAATAGAAAGCGTTCTACCAAAATACCCTACTGGAAGCCCTGGATCGACTACGATAAGTGTTCCTCCTCTTTCAACCCATCCAAGATAGCTTGATGGATTCCAAATTGTGGAGGAAAAGAAGAAAGGGACGTTAGAGCTCTGAGCCTCTTCGTAGGTTGTGAATGTCACGTTGCTTATGGAAAATAAAGCCCTCATCTCTGGCAACCCGGAAGGCACTTGACAGTTGATGTATATGTTACGAAGCTGGCTTCCATAAGGCGGGGGAGCAAATCCAGACAACGACCCATTTCTTGGATGAAAGGTCAAAACAGTACGCATGTTCGTCTGATTTTGAGCGAGCATAGAACAGCTGAGATTTGAGAGGGAGCGATCAAAGGAGCTTCGCAAGTAGATTTTGATCGTGCGCAAATCAGAAGTAGAGGCAAAACTTTGCAAATTGATTCTGAGCGAGTGAGTTCCAGCTGATGCTGTGTCAAGTGACCATGTCAGAGACTGGTTGGTTTTCTCTAAAGTGTCACCAACAGTTGTGCTGTTAGTTATGAAAAGCTCCGAGTCATTGACTCCTAGAGCAGGCTCGGGATCGTAGGTGAGTATAGCTAAGTGGCTCGTGTTCTCAAGGCTTGCTCCAACCGGAATACTTGCGTAGTTTGATGAGTAGCCCAGAAGGGAAGAAATGAATGCATAGTTATCTGTCATATATAGTGGAGAGAGGAGAAGCTCGGCTGCGCCGCTAGACTTGCTACTATTTCCATTTTCGAGTTGATCGATTGATGGTCCGTTAGGATCGACTCTGAATACTACATTGTTAGAATCGTTGAAGACAACTGGGAGCATTGGAAGCAGATACTTCACCATGAAAGAATTCTTGAGTGCGTGTATTGAATTCCAATCGTATTGATCAACAAAGACATAGCTCACATTGTAGTATGACAGCAAACCAAGAACAAAGTTCGGATCGGTCGACTGAAACATGAGTGGAGAAAAGCCGCCGGTGCTGAAATTCTCAAGGGGCTGATTCAGCTTTGCACTGGCGATACCTAGCATCGGACCCCTAGGATAAGAGGTGAGCACTACTGAATTAAGCGGGATGTTTACACGCATCCAGTTCATCGCATCCAGCTCGGAAGTCGTGTATTCGATTCCTATTCCGCCTGTTGGTCCAAGATTGCTGTTTGCTATTAGGAAGGTAGTGGGCACCCCAACGAGCACCATTCCGGCGACGAAGATAGCCACGAAGCATTTCCCCCACCTATGCATCGAAAAATATCTTGAACCTACTGAGACGAAGTACCCGCTAAGCACTGCGAGTGGTATGAACAAAAGTGTTAGAATCCTCCAAGGCCAAATCCCGGTCGGAAGTCCAGTGTAATTTCCAGCAAGCCTATCGAACAGTTGGCCCATGTTCAATAGGCTGATCAGTTCAGTCACTACTATCCCTGCAATCGTCGCGAGGATCATGGAGACCACCCATCTTGGCAGTCGTACCTTCCAATGAAGGAATACAATTACCCCAGCTAGAGATGCTGGTATCACTATGCCGAGTCTTATCCAGTAGAGGGTTAGTGGAACCGAACCGAATTGCCAGTCTGCGACGATCATGTTGATGTTAGGGAAAGCGAGGAAAGCTAGAATGGTTAGCCCATAGAGGTACACTCCAAGATAGGCAAGGCTCTTTTTGGCTCCGTATCCTATGAGTTTGGACCATACACCCCCAGGTGTGCGAGGGGGATCGGAGAACCAAATCTTGCTTCCAAAATGCGATTTTGCTATGCTTCGAACTCCCTTGACTGCTAGAAGAGCTCCAAGAAGAAGGGATGGGATTATTATCAAGTCCTCAGCAGTTCCCACGACCAGAGGAATACTCACAAGAGTATTGACCAAGATAGCAAACAGAAGGCTTCCAACAAAAGAGAGCAAGATGCTTATCTTTGGAGCTAGGCCGTCTTTGCTAGTAACCAGGTAAACTGGCAGGAAGATAATCAAGAACAATCCTGCTTCTTGAATGTGCACGAGGAAGGCTGTCGTAAACGCGGGAAAAACAAGAAACGCCTTTTCCTTCCAGTAAAGCCTCTTGTCGTAAATTATGCCGAGCATTGCGACCACGCAAATTAAAGCAACCTCGACATCTTTGTAGTCCCAAGTGTAGTAAAGCAGTGGATTCCCGAAGAAGGATCGAGAATGTGCGGCGGATGAGCTCGAACCTAGCATTAGAAGTATCCATTCAAGACCACCGAAGAGAATGAACATGGTCGTTGCCATGAGAGCTGTTCCAGAATCCCTTGAGATCGACCGAGCAAAGTAAACAAAGGCAAAGACAAGCATCAGATCGAGAAGTGAGAAAACAACTGCTTGGTTGAGAAGCGGGAAGTTCGAAGAGTTGAGAGTTGTGACTAGGTTCCATTGGAACCAGTTAGGATAGCTAAGATTGCTTGCTGCAAACTGCCAGCCGGGGAGAAGATAGCGCAAAGCACCGCCAAAGTAGCCGAGAAGATCTCCCTTGAGAAAGGGAATGTCGTTGTCAATATCAATGAAGAAATATAGCGTTCCGAGAAGTAGGACAAGGAATCCCAGCGCAAGCGAAGCGTCGTTTACCACCAGATTAAGCGCGGTTCTCGACTCGCCCCCTTCTCCTTGAGGAGATCCGAATGGCTGTTTCCCTCTAAATGAAAAGACGACTTGGCCGATGATGATTAGCGAAAGTGCGATTGCAAGACCGTCTGTATAGACGTAAGAGTAAATCAATCCTCTGCCTGTGCTCAACAGCACAAATGCAGTTGTGGATGTAGTAAAGTACGAGAGAGCGTAAGACAGGATTATGCAACCCGTGACTCCGACTTTTGTGTCGATTCTCAGCATTGCAAGTATGAGATAACCCACTAGGAAGTTGCTTACTAGCACTGATGCCCCAAAGAAGATCCAGCTAGTCGGCGGAATCGAGCTGAAAAGAGAGTAGTAGGGATTTGCGTGTTTTGTGAGCCAAAGTATAGACGCAGAGAGTGTTGTTACTATCGCAATAGCAAGAGCATACAGATCTCTTCTTAGTCTTAGTAAAGAGTACGTTCTACCAAAAACAAAGTGATGAACTATGAAAAAGAGAAGCGCTGCGAGTTCGAGCCCGAAGACTACGAAAAGCGGTGAGCTGAATACGAAATACATTAGGACGAGACTTGGAATCAGAACCAATGGGACGATTACGGAATCAGTCTCCAGCTGGCGCGATTCCTGTCCCTCGTAGTCGCCCAAGGGAGTCGCTGAGGGATATTTTCCTTTAAAAATCCACTAAAGCCTTGTAGTTCTGACGTACTGGTCCGAGCTCAGTAACCCGAAGCCTAAGGGCTTGATGAAGAAAAGGCGGAAAAGAAACCCGACGCATATCTTTTTCACGCCTGTTGAAACTTTCAATTCGAACTGCAGAATTCCGAAAAAGCAGAAAGTGCGCGTTTTGGGCTTCCATCTCTGTTGTAAAGCGAGAAGTCAAGGCCATTCTGTGAGACCCCGGCTAGGTTCCACCACAATACGCATCTTGAGAAGGGAAGGCTCGAAGCATAAGCGAAGGACTGGCGCAGAAACTCTGACTGCCTTTCGAGCGATTGATTGGAAGGAAGACCAGTTTCGGTAAAGTAGACAGGCTTTTTGCAGAGCTCGTAATAGGATCTGATAGTCCCATCGCAGATCTGCTTCAAGGTCAGTTTCGACTTTCTCTTTGAGGCCTGCACACTTTCGGGAAAGTCAGAAAATAGATATTTGTGAGGAGATCCATAGAGATGTACCGATATTCCATCGCAATATTCCGATGCGCCGAGGGACCAAAGATCTCTCACCAAGTGGTACTCTGGCGTCTCGGTCCATCTTCCTTCGTTGTACAAAGACACGTCCAAGTCAGATGCAACGAATGTTGGAAGCCCACCGAAACACAGGACTACATTGTCTGGATTTTGAGACTTGATCGTTGCGTGTGCGTCCTTGAGCATCTCGAAATAACCTTTGACTCCAGTCGCCCTAAGATAACCTGTCCATCTGTCCCTCCCTGCGAGCTCATTCCAAACTTCCCAGAGCCTAACTTCTGGATTTTCTCTAACGGCTCTTGCCGCGTAAGCATGCCAATTTTCAAGAGTCCAGCTCTCACCGAACAGATCTGTTAAACCCCTCTCGCCGAGAAACAGAAGCCACTGAGTTCCTTTGCCGAACTTGCTCTTGAGAGCATGAAGACTCGAGAGAGGAGCAGTCGGAGATTCAGCTATCGAAGCAAGGGACCTAATCCATATCTTTTTTGAAGGAGAAAGATCTAGGCGAGAAGGGAAATCCTTGATCACAAGATTTGATTCTAACCTTTCTTTTGCAAGATTTGCATTTGGTCCCCAGTAAAGGACGTTTACCCCGAATGAAATCTGAGAACTCACAAAAGTTTCACTTAATCCTCACTATGGTTGTTCCTTATTAGCTTCTGTTGGGGTGGGGAATCACAATCACCCCCTTGGCCTTCTCTCTCTCTCTTTGGATGCTTAAGGGAATTGGTGATTGACAAATGGTCAGCAAGATTCATCTACCATTACGGCAAGAAGCAAGAAATATTTCAGCTTGCAATATTCAAAAGGGGAACTCAAAGAAGTGTAGGGGAGTCGTCTGTTGATGATCGAAGAAGTGAGTGAAAAAATCAAGATTCAAGAGCAACATAGGCCCTTAGTGTTTGACTTGCTCTCTCTTTTCGTCTCATTCTTTGCCCTCTTCATTGCCCTATCTACAAGCCAAGACGAGATCGAATAAACCATCGTCAAAGTAGAAGAACTTCTAGGAGCAGCGAAGGCGAAGGACAGGGGTCAGTCCCTCGTTTTACTTCTTGATTTCCCAGTAGCAGTTCTCTTCCTCCCTTTCTCAGCTGATTCCTTTGACATTGCAAGCATTCCATCAAGCTGAGCTTTGATCCCATCAATCTTGGAAGCAAGAGTTCGTATCTCTTCTTCGAGCTTCGACTCACTCAAGTTCGTTTTGAAAGCTCCGTAAGTGCGCAGGACCGACATGCAGAAAAGAATCTGCCTTTCGACGTACTCGAACTCCTCTCCTGCCTTGGTGCCGGAGAGATAGTCGTTAAGATGCACAATCAGATTTTTGCTAGTGCTACCTATGAGTTCGATATCCTCTTGCCGCCATTTTTCTTGATTTATGCTTAGGGCAATTTTGCCCTGTAAGATATCATTTACGAATTTCGAGACGATTTCCCTCCTTGACTCACTCGAGTCTGGGAGCAGCTGTTCTTTCCATTCATCGTCTTTCTTTTGCGATTCTTCCATTTTGATCCGACTCAGCTATCGTTTGGAAGTGAGACGTTTGATTGAGGGCGGATAGAAATGAATCAAAGTAGTTATGAGTTCGATCTCTTCTTCGGAAGCCAAATAAGGAAGATGACAAACCTAAGGACTGTGAAATTCGAGCTTCTGTGCGCCCCCCTCTTCTCTTTCTTACATGCATCTCTTTCAACTTGCTTGAAAAGGATTCTTTTCTCTACACAGGGAGATACGGATCTTTCATTATCTAGCTTGAAGGCAAATCTTTAACCTACATTGAAGCTAAAAGAATCAAACGCCACCAACACGGGTGAGAGTCACGAAAATGAAGGTATCACGTTTCTTGCAAAGTCTCTCATGGACTCAAGGTATGTCTCGTGAGGGAAACCAGCTATGAAGTACTCAGAGCCACGTTCCTTCGACTTCGAAACGGACAAAAATGCTTCTTCCCGTTTGTAAACCCTATTCCTCTCCCACGTCCCATATCCGAAGAAAGATAGCTCAGCAAAGGAGATATCCTCATTTCTTCGCGAATGTTCTCTTGCCGACTCTAGAACAATTTCCTTTGCCTTTTCGAATTCCAGCTGCGTCCATGGAGGTATGCAACAAATGTCCGCATACCTCCCAGCCATCCTGAGCATCCGCCTTCCAACACCGCCGAAGAGTAGCGGTGGGTGAGGCTTTTGAAGTGGCTTTGGGCTCAGGACCGCTCCCTTTGCGCAATAGTACTTCCCTTCAAAGTCAACTGCTCCTTTTTCAGACCAAAGTCTCAAAATAAGTTCTATCCCCTCTTGCGTTTTCTCGACTCTTGTCGAGGGTTCGTCCCACTCTGCGTATCCTTCAAACTCCGATCTCGACCAGCCTGCACCCACGCCGAGAAAGCTTCTTCCCCCTGAAAGAAGATCGAGCGTCGAGATGAGCTTTGCGAGTAGCCCTGGAGGACGAAGGGGAATCGGGGTCACGAGAGTGCCAATTTTGATGCGCTCGGTTCTTGCCGCAAGAAATGTGAGAGCAGTCCACGTTTCGAGTGTGGAGTTTCCTCCCCGGTCCTCTCCCCACATGTAATGGTCGGGCATCGCGAATCCCCAGAACCCAAGACTCTCAGCTTCTGGCACGGCATTTTCGATCATGCTCCACCGATCGTACCAATTGCCTGCCTGCAGGATGAACTTCAAGCTCGAGAGTATCCACCGTTTTCGATTTTAGGTTTTTTAGGCGTTCAAAGATAATGACTGATCGAGCGTCTTTGGATAATTTCTACTCTCTTTTTCCCATAGAACGACATGCCACGCTGGCTATCATTACTTTAGACCGCAAAGACGCTCGCTTATTTCCCAAAGCCTTTTTGATTTTTCTTCGTCTCTTGATTCGGCCGAAGACTCTACTTGTTTTCTCTTGAAAAAGTAATTCCCTGTTACATTTGCGACCTCCGGCGAAGACGCGAGATAGATCAAAGTTTCAGCTCCTTTCTCTGGACTCAAAAGAAATGGAGAGGCAAGGCGCAAGAGTACGCTAAGGGCTCCAGCTGACTTTTTTCCCCAGTTTGTGGCCACATTACCTGGATGTACCGCGTTGACTGTGACTCCGGTTCCTTCGAGCCTCTTCGCTAGTTCGTACGTGAACATCATCTGAGCGAGCTTCGACTGTGAGTAGGCTCTTAGAGCTCCATATTTTGTCTCTCCCTGCAAATCATCAAAATCTATGTGTCCACTCAAATGGGCAACTGAGGAGACGTTGATTATCCTAGAGGGAGCGCTTGACTTCAAAAGGTCTAAAAGCAAGTTGGTAAGGAGGAAGTGCGATAGGTAGTTTACGACAAAAGTCGTCTCAAGGCCTTCCTTGGTCAAAGTTCTCTTGGCCAAAATCAAGCCTGCATTGTTTACCAAGACATCGAGCCTTCTGTACTTCTTTTTAAAGTCCTGGGCAAGCTGCCTCACCGATCCTAGAATTGAAAGATCTGCGATGAAAAGATCTGTGACTCCTCCTCCCCCTCCTTCTCTTCTCCCATCGACTCCTGCTCGCATGGAGATCTCTTTGGCGGCGGCTTCTCCTCTCTGACGATCGCGGCAAACCATAACTATCGAAGCTCCCATCCTTGCAAGGCCCACCGCTGTCTCCTTTCCGATGCCGGAATTGCTTCCAGTGATCATACAGATCTTTCCGGCCATCAGTTTTTGCTCTTGCGAAAAGGTTTGCAACTGATTTGTTTAGCCTCCTATGCAAAGATACTCAGGTGATGGTTTCCTTTCCCTTCCTTTCTCCCGCTCTCTTGTACATGGTGCGGAGGAACGAGAATCATCCAGAATATTCACTTCAAGATTCGTATAAGTCTTCGAATTCTAAAAAATATTGGACTAGAAGAATTCAGCGAAGTACGCGGAAGACTTGACAGGCAGCAATAATTCAGCCTCAAACACTAATTTCTTCTCTGCATGGGAGCTCTCGCTCCTTCGTTTGTAGTAGAAAACTCTTAGGCTTCGCGGCCAGAGTTCAATCTTTTCATCTCTTTATCCTCTGGAAAATAAGGAGCTGGGTTCTCTTTTAGAAATTTTTCGAAATCTTGGAGCGAGCTCAGCGCTTGAATCGCCGGATTGAACCTCCGTTCAAAACCGATCGTCGAAACTGTTTTGAGACTCATGCCTGATCCGCAGACAGATCCGACATAGTGTCCCGGATAAATCTCCACATAATCGTCGAAGCTGAGCAGTTTTGCTTTCAGACTTTTGTACATCTCCTCAGTTGTCCCTGCACCAGAGAGATCTAGTCTTCCGATGTCTCCGACAAATAAGGTATCTCCTGTGAAGATTGCCCAGGATCCGTCTGCGTCCGTAGTTCTCTTTAGATCTATATACACGAGCGAAATACTTTCTTTGGTGTGGCCCGGAGTAAATAGCACTTTCAGATTGGCATTTGCCTATTTGAAGGATATCGCCTTCCTTGAGGGGCTTGAAGTGAAAATTCATATCGGCACTTTCGTGCATGAATATAGGAGCACCAGTCATCTCCGAAAGTTTCCTCGCACCAGAGAGGTGATCAGCATGTATGTGAGTATCGATGATATGTGTAATCTCTGTAAACTCGGCTGATGCTTGATGAATGTATTGTTCGACTTGATCGCTTGGATCTATGACCGCGCTTTTGCCAGCGCTAGGGCAGCTCACGTAGTGAGAAACGCAACTCTTGCGCTCATCAAGAAATTGCTTGATGTATGGCAAAGTGCGCCCTCTTTTTCTGCATAAAGCTCTTCGCTCTCTTTATATAACATTCTGTCTTTGAGGCATCCTTTTTCCCCTTTCGCCTCTGCTTTCGAGCTTTGGCTGACCTCAGGCTTGCAGAATCCTGCTTCTACTTAGGAGGAAAGGAAACTCTCTGAAACGTGGCAGTGCTACACTCTCTTCTCTTCAAACAATCAAGGCAAAAAATTGAAAATCACTCCGGGGCATACATGCCTGCAAAAGAAGTAAAAAACAACGAAAGGGGTAAAAATTCGTGAAAAGTGTAAAGGAGAAGAAAGCAAATGCAAGATGAAGAGGGTAGGAAAAATGCAACAAAAATATTCTGAAACAAGCAGACTAGCCGGTATTGCGAATGAATATCATCGCCTGAGAAATTTTCTCATGGCAACTCTCGGTCTTTTGTTTTTGCAGTTCTTGCTCGGTATGTGGGCAAATCTGTTTGCCGTCTTTCCGAGTTACTCTCAGCCACTGGGACAGGGACTAGTAGTTGGGCTGGCTATATTACAGAGCGGCCTTCCAGTCGTGATAATCCACGCGATCAATGGACTCTTGATACTCGCATTCATGATTGTGAACCTGATTTTCGCTAGACGGACAAAGCGAAAGGCCCTATCTTATCTAGGGATAATTTCTCTCCTATCACTCATTATTGCGGTGTATTCAGGTTATCATTTCGTCCAGTCCGGCTGGGTCAACAACATTTACTCCTACTCGATGGCGACGGGATTCATAGTAGCAATGCTCAGCACCTTCTTCAGTCTCTTAATTTCCTACAAGTATAGTTTTACTCTGGCTCATTGAGGGAACAGAATTCATTTCCTTCACAGTAGTCAATCTCAGTAATTTTGTTAGGGCATCAGGCGACACTGGCAAAAAAAAGGTGAGCGAAAGGCTTGGCTCCGATACACCATCTACTCTTCGTCGGCTTTTCGCAGATTGCTCCCGGCGTCACCTATTTGGGGTGATCTAGCCCCAGAAATCGATTGAAAGAGAAGAACGACGAGAGCGATAAAGGGAGTGAGCGGGAGTCCGCCCGTAGGAGCAATCCAAAGGAACGCAAAAGGAAGTGTGAGTGAAATCAAGCCGATCGCAAACAACCACTTTATCCTCACCTTCCTCAACGCAAAAAACATCAGGGCTGAGGATAAAATGAGCAGATCCAGACTTCCCACTCTGAACGCGAAGTTTGATCCAAGCTTCAAAGTAAAATCAATGTAAAGCGACACATTCGAAAAATTGCTTGGAGGAGAACCAGCTTGAGCTCCCCCTACGAAGCTCATGATATCAAGAACCGAGACAACAACCAAGATGGCGAAGAAAGCATGCTTTCTGTTCCAAGGCAAGCTCCCTAGCAACGACCCAGCGGAGATCGAAAACACAAACACCAGAATATTGCTATAGGGATAAGTATTGAGATTCTCGGATCCAAGCAATGCGAGCAGGGCGAGTGATCCGATGAAGACTGGAACAAGCACTTTTCTCTTGTTCTCATTACAATCAGTCAAGAGAGCCTTAATCATCACAATCGATGCTGCAACGAGAAGAGCCATCGTTGCGCTTAGGATTAGATAGACAATTGAGTGGAGAACCATTTTTCAGATTCTGAAGTGAAATAATTAGTTAGATCTGTCACTTTCTCCAAAGCTATTTGGAGCTTTGAGTGATCTTCTCCGAAACAAGGCACAAATTTCCCTAGCAAAAGCTAAGAGAGAGCAGGTTCTCCGAACGCAGTCAAAGAAACTCTGATGCCCTAAATTCGAAGATTCATTATATATTTCGAACAGTTTGCACAGGAGCTTCCTATCTGCTTGTTGTAAGACACTGTCCTCTGAGTGCGATCTACTGTGATCTCAGAGCCGCATTGATCACACTTCCACGTCGACACTGAAGCGCTCATTCTATTCCCTCTTTTCCTCTATTTCCAGAAGTCGCGAGTATTTCCCATAGATTAATGTTCCATTTGATAAGTCTTGCGGCCGAATTTTCCTTCCTATTGCTTTTCACGTATCCTTCCTACTCGTGCAGATTCCAAACCCTTGGCAGTTGAAGGAGATTTGCATGTGACTCTTTACGACACATTGCTTTTCTGAATGTAATTTGCCCGAAGTCTCTCTATGAATTTGGATTGATCCTCAAGAGCTTGCTTCAGCTGATCCTCTGTGGGTTCAAGCTGTGGTATCAGAATCAAAGGAGTCGTGCAGTGCCAAAATTCTCTTATGAACCCCTCCTTCGTAGCGTGAGGGTCGTCGTCGTAGCGGTGGTAATGAGCTTCTGCGAGACTCATTCTCTCGCCGAATAGCGGCATGCATGCAAAATAAGACACCAGTCCATGTTCTCTCAAAATCTTCTGATGATATTCAGCTATCTTGTCAGCCATTTCGTTTCTCTTGTAAGGCAAAAACATCTTCGCGTCTATCGACTCGTCCTCATGATGCTTCTTTAGAAACTCTTCCACGAGCGGGGGAACCTTTCCCTTGTAAAGGGAGTAAGCAAGTTGAGTGGTAGCTTGGCCTATCCTCAGGTCAAAGTAGGAATCATTGTGATTTTGAGATGTATCACTATCTGCGACTAGACGCATTGCTTCCAAGCTATTCGCGTGAATCCGCCAGAGAAGTTCCCAACATTTCTGGTTCATTTATCCTCGAATCCGCCTTACTACTTTTGATTGTTGTTGTTGTTGATGTTGCTGCTGTCCTTCTTCTTTCGAGTCTCAGCAATTTAAGCGAGAGGTAGACGAATATTAGGCTGACTAAGTATCCGACAATTGCCGAGCCGAGTCCATGAAACAGGGGGGAAGAGCTTGCGAATATCGCGTTGAATATGGAAATAGCGATTATAACAGGCACTCCGACAAATGTGTTTTGAATCAGAGCAATCTTTGTTCTTTCCTTCAATTTATCACTTCACCCTAAAGTTTCTCCTCTATTTGAGGGGCAAGAAGGAAGTGCGAAATGCATGTTCTCATTGTTAACGGCTACTTTTTGTTAAGCTTCCATGAAAGTTCAGAGGCTATTTGCTCTCGAGTCTTGCCTTCTGTTTGTATCCCTTCTTTTTCAGCCGCAACTATTAGGGGGTCCTGTGTGGAATGGCCCTGGACAGGAGTAGGAGGAAAAGAAGCCGAAGAAGTACTCGGTGGAGCATAAAGCTGGTTCAAGACTCCTGCGGGAGGAGGCGGTGGTGGAACTGCTTGCACCGATGTGCTACCTCGAGTTATATCATCAGTTCCCTTCCATCCTTTGTCAAACTCTCTCCTTGCCTGACCGATTGATCGAGCAAATTGCGGAATCTTGTTTGCACCGAAGAGGAAGATGACTACTGCTATTATCAAAATCCATACTACTGGGTCGTCCCAAGCCAATCCTTATTCACTCCTTTCTCCTCGGCTGTTCCTACTTCCTCTCCTCAAAGGTACCTATTACGGAGAAAGAAGGCGAACTTCCTCCCACAGTGAACTGCACTTGCCAGAGCATGGGAACATTCATCGGCCCAAGGTTCGTTGAGGTGTTGTTAATCCAGACGATCGCTTGCCCGTTTGATATTACAAACCTCACAGTGCTGGGCGAGCTGATCTGGCTCGATCCCTGAGCTATGGGGATGCTCAAAACAGGAGGAGGTAGCGGGCTAGGCGGCACTCCAGTCGTGCCGTTCGAAGGCTCCATCACGTCGAGCACGAGAAAATTAATCGAAAGCGTTGGAGAAGTACCCCCGACTTGCGCGATGGTGAAGTTGAGCGCGAGCTCGTTTGCATCCCTCGAAGCTATCCTGTCAGTGAAAGTGGATGACTTGATCGGGCCGTAGATTTCCCCGACTACATTTTGGTCATATGTGAGAGCAGCACCATTGATTGACAAATAGCTGAACTCGGCTGACGAATCGTCTTGAACTATTTTCATTCTATTTTTCCTCTCTCTCCCCTCAATCATGCAACTATTGTTTTGCTCTATATCTCCTACCTATCCATCAATCAACCAAATCCACGTAAATGAAAGGAGTCTTACCGGGCCCCACCGCACTTATGGTGACATACGGGTCAAGGTTTTCAATGTTAAACTCTGTTATTGGAGGAGCGCCCGCGCTGAAGAGCCCTTCTTGATGAACATACTTTGATCCGACAAAAGGATTGTACCCAAAGGCGAATCCATTGTTCGGATCGTCTAGTGCGGCTCCAGTAATTTGGATCGCGTTAACAATCGAAGAGAGATTGCTCGAGTTAGCTCGAGTTATTATCCTCACCTGCATTCTCTTCTTCGAGTAGGTGTAGCATGTTATTGAAGGAACAGAAGTTATTGCTCCAGTAGCCGCTAGTCTGATTTTAGATTGCCTTCTTGGCGACAGAGCCTCTGGCTCAAAGTACTCGTAACCCAGATTTAGATATTGATCCCAGCTAAAGTTTGCATAGATAAGTTTCGTCTTACCATCAGGAAGATCAGTGAACTGCGCCCTGCACGTTCCTAGAACTTGAGGAGTTTGTGTGACCCTTAAGGCATCAGCCCCGAATGACACGCCGCTTGCAGGATTGTAGTAGAGAAGTCTTAGAGCCATCTCTGAGAGAATTATTGTTCCAGGAGGAATGCTCGAAGTGTGTCTTCGATCTATCTCAAGCGGCGAGTTGTAAACACAAACATACCCAGGAGTAGAAGAATCGACAGAGTTTGCTGCTACTATGCTTCCTAGCTTGTCTGGAGTGTAGAAGTGCTCGCCCACCTGGGAGCTTACTATCGGAGTCCCTGTAGTTCCGCGAGTTAGCGAAATGCCTGGACTCAAAGGATTGGTGTGTATGTCATATACGATTGAGCCTGCAACCACTCTGCCGTGATCTGGTGTTGATCCATTGATCACTCCGTAGCTGTAGAGAAAGACAGCGTTCTGAGTACCTGCCGCCCTCGGGATGACTGTGAGCGGATCAGGGGAAAGGATGGAAAATCTGTGACTTGAGAGCAAGTAAGCGTTCTGAGTGAATCGAGGAAAGACTGTCGTCCATCCGGGAGCGTACAGCCCACCTAGGAACTGGGAAGAACCCAGCGGGCTTGTGAACTCTGTGTCAGTTGTCTTGTAGCAGTAGATTGAGAGTGTGTTGCAGTTTGGAGTCTTTATTGAAAAATAAAGAAGGACAGAGTTGTCA
>CADDZS010000021.1 GCA_902812485.1 archaeon | reverse complement strand
ATAGCCAAAATCGAGAGCGTGAAATACGTCATCGATACAAACACGATTATTGGAATAGCTTCCAAGACAAAAATAAGCGACAGTGTTTAGGAACGAGTCGAGCTGAAGAACATATCCAATGCGCTAGGCATTCTAACTCTCTTCGTTTTTCACCTCTTTAGCATTTTACAAGGATTTTTCCTGATACCCTCGAAGTATCTTTTACTCCACAGAGAATGGCTGCTCTTGTCAATTCGGACCTAAGTATCTGGATGACGTTCGAAGCACCTTCTGCTCGATTCACGGCAAGCCCCCAAAAGATCGGCCTACCGATAAGGCAACCTCTTGCACCTAGGGCAAGAGCTTTCAATATGCTTGTTCCTTTTCGGATCCCGCCATCCACGAATATCTCCGTTCTTCTCGTAGCCCTCTTCCCTTTGAGATGCTTCGCAATCTTCGGTAGCGCTTCGATGGTAGCCTCACCTTCATCAAGCGTTCTTCCTCCGTGATTCGAGACAACAACTCCATCTGCCCCCGACTCTACCGCCAATTCAGAATCTTCAGGAGTCATCAGACCCTTTACAATTAGAGGAAGACTAGTCCTTTCCCTGACTTCTCTTATCTCCTTTGGAGTCACTGCTAGAAATGACTCGCTCATCAGTTGTTTTGGTACTTCGTAACCAAGCTTGACATTCTGTTCCGTGTCGACCGTTATCGTAATTCCCTTGTATCCCCATTCCTTTGCTCTTGAAACGTCCTTCAGGATCCGATCTTTGTTGTTTGTCTCAAAGTAAATCTGCCAGAGCAGAGGAAAATCCTGTGGAACAAGGGATGGAAGTTTTGGAATCTCAAGGGATGGGCCCAATGCAAGATGCGAGACAAATATGGGGAAATAATATTTCTTTGAAAGCCTAAGGATGTCTAACAGGGCATTCGGATAGAGCGGAGATACGTTAATACTGCTCGGAAAGAACGGTATCTCGCTTCTTATTCTGCCGTCGAAGTACGAAGCCTCTGTTTTGACAGAGACGATTCCGTGCAAAACACGCCGTCTAAGGAGATATCTAGAAAAAGCCTCTTCGTTTCTTCTAAGCGTAGATTCTGATTCTGTACCCCGATAGATATAATTCCTAACCTCTTCCGACAAAGAAAGCTTAGCCGCTTCTTCGTAGTCGAACACGCTCAAAAGCTTGGAATCTCTCGCAAGTTTATCTCCTGCTTGCTCTTCTAGACTCTTCAAATCAGGAGCGACATTCCTCCCTTTTACTTCCCATTCAAGTTTCGAAGGGTAATAGACATTTTCTCAAGACGAGATAATTGGTATTAATTGAGTATCAATGGAAATGCACAAAAGAGGGTATGCTCCCATGGTGCTTTTCAAAAGACAGCTGAGGATGCCCTTTATTCTTGTTTGCGGAAACTCAAGGGCCTTATCAATGCGATTCCCCAGAACAGCGTATGGATTTCAAGAAGCATAACGTACAAGGAGGTCCTGCTTCACAAATTGGAGCAATATTTTCTTGGAAGGCGTTTTCATTCGCAATATCTCCCGATGAGCAGCTCTGAGGCGTGGAGCTTTCTAAAGGATCATTACACTATGACTCTATGCACTCTCGACTCCTACGGCTTTCCCCATGCTGCTCCCGTGTGGTATGTCGTGCACGAAAACAAGATCTACTTTAGGGCACAGGCGTACAAGAAGAAGATCAGAAATTTACTCAAACGGCCTCAAGTGTGCTGCGTTGTGGAAGATGGAGAAAAGTACACTGAGCTAAGGGGTGTCATGCTTCGAGGACTGGCCAGAGTTGTGGACTCGGATAAAGCAAAACGGAAGCTAATTTTCTCTATGCTCGCGGAGAAATACAGAGAAAGAAGAGATACTAACCTCTTGCCGAAGATATGGCAGGAAAGATTTGGAAAGGAACACCGCGTCGTGGTCGAAATCACGCCTACGAGCTTGGTTTCCTGGGATAACAGGAAATGGCTAGCAGTGGCAAAGAAATCACAAACTAAAAAGAGCTAGTTACGACCTTGATTCAGGCTCTTCTTCTCAAAGTAAGCCTGCCTCATTCGGATCTTTCTCTTGCTCGATCGAAGTCGGCTGCCTTCCCCCTCTCTTTCTTTCTTTCTTTTCCTTCCCCTGTCTTCATCAGATCCTTTGCAAACTTCTTGAGCCTTTCAATGTAGATGCTTCTCGGTGGATAACCCATGGATGAAGAGTAGGCGTTAAAGCACACCATGAGATGAGAGTCGTTCATGAATGGCCTTTGAATCTCCTTGATTTCCTGACCCACAACTGCGTAACAGGTGGCGTATCCTGGGAAAATACTTTCGTGGGCTGGAAATAGTTGATAAAATATAGTCCTTGCCGGAATCCCAGTCTTTCTCTCTGACCAGTCGAGAAACTCAATCAGATCCTGCTTTCCAGTGTTTATTCTCACATCTCCAACGACCCGGAGAAAACGGACTATCCGAAAGCGATAGGTGGCAAATTCAATCTCTTGGAGAGTCTGCTCGAACCCGCCATACTCTCTCGTAAGTGCAACGTAATTTTCTTCTTCTTGAGAATAGTTTCTTGGTCTCTTCTTCGAGAGTTTCTTCAAAAGAACTAGGAATTCAAACTCTCGTTGAAATGCAAGTCCCTCGGAAGTTGGTCCGCCATGCAGTGAAGGAAGAAGCTCAAGAATCCGAGGGTTCGCCGCGTAGGAGATCGCGCTATTGCTGAAATGGACGCAGTGACCAAACTCCTCATGCACAAGAGTGTTGACTAGCTCAGCGAAGCCTCCTATGGGATCGCGTTTCGGGTCTGTCGTGACGTAATATCTTTGAACAGGATGATCAGTGAAGGCATCCAGTCCAAGAGCACCTGCACTTGGCAGAACAGGAGCAAGATAAGAAGGGGTTTCAAGCACCTCACAATTGTAGCTTGGGTTAATCCCGACGACATATTTCTCAACCAGCTGCTTGATCACTGGTCTTATCTTCCTTGTAGCAGCAACTGCCTCCTGTGGGCTCACTTGCGGCCTCGACTTGAGCGCTCTTTCAACCGACTCTGGATCGGATGGACATTTGAGAGTCCTCGAAAGTTTCTTTGTAATCCTTCGGAGTTTGGGTAGATCCTCTCCGAGCCAACGAAGCGCTTTTTTCTCAAGATCCGCAGGAGTCTCGTGATAATCGAATCCTGACCTGATAGCCCGCTTATAGAAACTCTCTCTTCCGAGATACGCACCCTCCCTTCGAAGGATCTTGTCCACCCGCTCGAATTCTCCGTTCCCGAATCCATTAACAGAGAATTGCAGGCTAAACTGCTCCACTCTCTCCCGAAGAGATCTTAGCCTTCCAAGTAGTTCTCGGTCGCCTCCCGACTCCCTCTCTATGACGGAGATTATCTCTCTTGAACCCATGACTGCATATTGAACGAGTACTTTGAGGGCTGTTGTGAAACGCCTTTTTTCGAATTTCTGGAGGGAGGCCAAAACAAGGTCAGAAAGCTGATCAATCAATTTTGAAATCCGCTTCGTATTGACCCCTTCCTTTATGAGATGAGCCGATAACACATCGACGATAGAACCGAGGTCGTGTTGAGGTTCTCCACATTGTAGTTGACAGAGAAGAGAATCAAGATACTTGGCGCAAAGTCTATCTCGAGACTTGTAGCAGGCCAACTTGAGTCTGTTTATCTTTGAAACTGCAATAGCAATGTTCTCCTCGCTTGGGATCCACACGCGATCACCGAGCTCTTCAATTCCCATTGAGTAGAGCGCCTGAGGCATTATCTCCTTCGCAAGCTCGAAGATCTCTGTTTCAACCTTGGTCATCTTTGGAAGCTTAATGGAAGATCTTGACTTGCTAGAAATTTCGCTCAACGACCTAGCAACCTCCTTCTTAACGTCAAGGGACTCTTTCGAGACTTTAGAAATCTTTCCCCTCGTCACCTCCAGCGCCAGAGAGTTTCTCACACCAAGATACAGGTAATTTTCAAGCCATCCAAATTAATATCGAGCACATCAATTAAGCTTGAAACACACGACTGAGAGCATACTCTCAATAGAAGGCAACGAATGGAGCAAGGAAAATAAGAACTTTTGAGGGGATGCCGAGATTTAGACAAAATCCACTTTCCGCACTATCTCCCGATTTTAGGGAACTTGGGTGGCGCCTGATTGGCGACCGATTATCGCAAGCAAAACAGCGAATGCGGTAGGGAGATCGATTCGGTGAAATTTTTCACTGGCCTGCTAGGCAATTACATCCTGTCAAGAAAGAACAAGTTCCGCTCATATTCATAATCCTCTGAAGTGAAGCGAGAACCTTGGAGAAGGGATGCCATCGCCCACTCCTGAGATTCTGTCAGGGGGAAAGATTGATTTCTCTCGAAACATAGAATGTTGAAGGGAAGCGAATGATCAATTTTGATTCGCTAAAGAAGACCCCAGTCTCTGAGTTATTGATGCCTGTCAAAACTGTGAATCCGAGTGAGCCGGTTTCTAGGGTAATTGGATTCATGAAGGAAAACAATGTCTTGGAAGCTTTTTGCGAGGCAAAAGAGAAGACTGCGATAGTGACGATAAGGGATCTCTTGGACGTCAAGAATATTACGAAAACCAAAACTTCTACAATCATGTCCTTTATTCCAAGGCTTTCTCCCTCGAATACAGTCTCGGACGCTGCAACATTGATGTTCTTTTACAGAATAAGATCGCTACCTGTGTACGAGGACTCGAAACTGACTGGACAGATCACATTACAGTCGATCGTCGAGCGCTTGATGACCTTTGATGTGGATGGCAGGATAGGCAGTCTGATGACGCCCAACCCCATCTGTCTCGAATACAGTGAACCGGTGTCGAAGGCGAGAAGCATGATGATTAGGAGGAAAATCGATCAGATTCCCATTCTAAAGGATGGTAAGCTCAAAAGCGCAATCACGTCTACAGCAATAGTATTCAATGTTCTTCCTGGAACTGACAGAGGGAGAAAGGGGGGCTGGAGAGGTGGAAAGCACGAGGGGAGTAGACTTGACATTCCCATTTACGATTTTGCGGAACCTGATGTCACCACAAATGATGTTAAAGATGCGCCGAGAGAAGTCTTTGACACGATGATAAGGAACGGAACCAACTATTCTATCATTTTGAATTACGATGAAGTTCAAGGTATCGTAACGTACCGTGACTTTGCAAGGCTCCTTGTAAATCCTAGAGTAGAGCAGGCTGTCGACAACTTACCTATGTACATCGTTGGATTGCCAGAAGATCCGTTTGATGCAGAGCTTGTGAGGACAAAATTTGGAAGAATTGCGCAAGTTTTCAAACGAAGTGACAAAGAGATCAACGAAATACGAGCAGTGATAAAGAAAGGCGAAGGGCCAGCTACAAGAAGAAAACGCTACGAAGTGAAAGTTTTTGTAAATTCTCCTATCCGCCAACACAGCTACTCTTCTTCTGGATTCGAGCTAGCTGATATCTTTGATCGCGTAGAATCATGGGCGAAGAGTACTGTTGCGAGATATGGGGCAAGAATAAAGCGAACAAGAGTCGATGCAGGATTATTGGCGAAGGAATAAAAGCTTCAAACTATCATTTCTTCCTGTTTTCGATTTTTCTACTTACTCTTGATCATCTATTCCAAACAAAGAGTTAACTGCTCAAGAGGGAGGTTCGAGTTTCGCGAGGATCATTTCAAAAGATCAAAAAAGCCCTTAATGGGGAAAAGAAGTAAATTCTCCCAAATTCGATGAATTGTAAAGCGAACCACCAAAAATCGAATCTATCAATCCAATCAACCCAGATCAAAAGAAGACGCTTGTAGCCCTAGTTTCTTTTCTTTAGCAATAAGCTCGGATTGAGTTTTTTCACCGCTCTTGAGTGGAATAGAACTAATCGGATTCCTTTTCAAGCTTCGCTTTGGGATCGAAGTTGGAACAGGCAAAACTCATTCTCATGAAGACAAGACTAGAAACTAGTAGGTGGCTTACGATACTTAGGAGAGCCGTCAGTGCAGGAAGAAGAGCAATTCGCTCCAATTACTCCTTCCAGCGTCGGATGAAAATAATCGGCCGCGGAGTGGGAGGCGATCTCACACTTTCGATTGACAGAATCTCTGAAGAGGCAATATACAACTCAATACTCAGAAATGCTGGTGGGAAAGACAAGTTCATCTTTCTTTCAGAGGAAGCAGGTGAGATTCCCAACGGTGACATATCTCATGTTCCTGTTGTGATCTGCGATCCTCTTGATGGATCTCACAACGCTCAGATAGGAATCCCGCTATTCTCCATATCGCTTGCAGTGGTGGGTATCCAAAGAAGGATCAATCCTACCCAAGCGCGAAAGTTTGGGGATGTGGACGTGGGAATCGTCCAAAGCATCTTTACAGATGACGAGTTTCTTGCGATCCGAAATGTCGGTTCGTTCCACAATGGGTCAAGACTCTCTCGTACTGTCAAGGTTTCAGCTAGCACTAGCACATTCCACACGCTTGGGGTAGAGTGTGGTGACATCGATTACTTGAAGAGATTGGAGAAGAATCTCACAAAGTCTGATGTGTACAAGGTTCGAGTTATTGGGAGCGCAGCGCTCGGCTTCTGTTTCCTTGCGAGCGGTTCTTTGAGCGCATTTGTGTTTGCTCAACCAGAAAAGGCGCGAACCATAGACTCTCCAGCAGGTTATCTTATAGCAAGAGAAGCTGGGAGGGCGTTTGCCGATCTCGATGGGGTTCTTTCAGATCTTGAAGAGGCTGAAATCGGCTTCCATTCAAGGATAAACATTGTAGGAGCTCAAAACAAGAAAATGCTCTCAAGGCTACTTGAGATCATTCGCCCATCCTTCGAAGATTCGGGCAGGGGTGGGAGGGGGAGGTAACGGCAAAAAGGGAAGAAGAATCGGCTCTTGAATTGAAATTTCAGTTCCTTATAGCAGTGATCTTTTCAAATTCAATTTGACACGAAAGAACTTGTAATCATTCAAACTGCAGCGCAGTTCAACTCCGAGGAAAAGAAGCCGAGAAAGGTTAAATCTTTTCCTACTCAACTCTATAGATACGTGAGCCCTTTGCGCCCCAAAAAGGAACTGGTGTTTCTTTTCTGATTCGGAAGAGGTATGAAAGGAAAGTATCCTAGGAAATGGGAGAGAAAGCGGATTCAATGAGTCAGTCTCGTCCTCAGGTCAAAGACAAGGTTCTCCAAGTCGCAGGATTTCAGAAGGAACGAGAGATGAAGGGAGAACCATCAAAGGAAGAACTAATTCATATCTACCGAGTTATGCTTCTGACACGCTTGTTTGACACCAAGTCGCTTAACATGCAAAGACAGGGCAGGATCGGGTTTTATGTTCCTTGCACAGGTCAGGAAGCTTCCCAGGTAGGGAGTGCCTTTGCACTTCGACGCGATGATTGGACATTTCCAACTTACCGTGATGTAGGTGTTGCGTTGATTCGTGGAGCTTCTCTGCGTTCCCTAGTGGCCCACCTAATGGGAAATTCTAACGATCCTATGAAAGGTAGACAAATGCCAAGCCATTGGGGTTTCAGAACAATAAATTTCGCAAGTGTTGCATCTCCCATCGCAAGTCATCTGCCGGTCGCAGTCGGTGTCGCAATGGCCATGAAATTCAAGAATGAAGACAAAGTGGTTCTAGCATATCATGGTGACGGCGCTACATCTTCAGGAGACTTTCACTCAGCCTACAATTTCGCAGGAGTCTACAAGGCTCCAATTGTATTCATTTGTGAGAACAATGGGTGGGCGATTTCGCTCCCAGTTCAGAGGCAAACCGCTTCTCCAACGCTTTCCCAGAAAGCCACAGCTTATGGTTTCGAAGGTGTGAGAGTAGATGGAAATGACGTTCTGGCAGTGTATCGAGCTACGGCGAAGGCTGTGGACAAGGCACGTAGGGGAGAAGGTCCCACGATGATCGAGTGTCTTACCTACAGGTTGGGACCGCATAGCACGAGTGACGACCCCACTCGTTACAGGTCTCGTGAAGAAGTAGAGGAGTGGAAGAGGAGAGACTGTATTGAGATATTCCGATCGTTTCTAAAGAAAGAAGCTCTTTTGAGCGACGAAGAGGACTCTCGAATTCGAAAGGAGCTAGAGGAAGAGCTCAATTCGGCCATAGCAGAAGAAGAGCAAGCTCCTCGTCCAGCAATTGAGAGCATCTTCGAGGATGTGTATTCGTCAGAGCCGTGGAACATCAGAGAACAATTTGAAGAAGCAAAGGAAGATTTCTCGAAGAGAATGTAATCAATTTGTCGATAATATCTAGGTTATTGGGAGGAACAGAATAAGGAAAAAATGCCAACCATCAACTTGGTGCAGGCCGTCAATCAAGCCCTTCGCGAAGAGATGCGCAGAGACGAGAGGATCGTTATTCTTGGTGAAGATGTGGGAAAAGATGGGGGTGTGTTCAGGGCCACCGAAGGATTGTACGAAGAATTTGGAGAAAATAGAGTGATAGACACTCCTCTCTCTGAGTCTGGAATAATTGGTACAGCCATCGGAATGGCGATCTACGGATTAAATCCAGTTCCCGAAATTCAGTTTCTCGATTTCATCTATCCCGCATTCGATCAAATAGTCACAAATTTGGCGAAGCTAAGATACAGGTCGGGGGGACAATACAGTTGTCATCTTGTTGTTAGGGCACCGTATGGGGGAGGCATAAAGGGGGGTCATTACCACTCGCAAAGCAGCGAGGCTTACTTCTGTCATACTGCTGGACTCAAAGTTGTAATCCCTGCCACTCCCTACGACACTAAGGGATTATTGCTTTCTTCTATACGAGATAAGGATCCTGTGATCTTCCTTGAACCAAAGAAGATCTACAGGTCCGTCAAGGAAGAGGTGCCTGAAGGAGAGTTCACCGTGCCGATCGGAAAGGCAAAGCTCGCACGAGAGGGCAGTGATGTCTCCATAATAGCATACGGCGCGATGCTCCATGTTGCACTTGAGGCAGCCGAAACAGCACGCAAGAATGGAGTAGATGTCGAGGTCCTTGATCTGAGAACCTTGATCCCGCTCGACATTGATGCAGTGCTCGCCACTGTCAAGAAAACAGGAAGAGTAATAATAGTTCACGAGGCGCCTAAGACAGGTGGTTTTGGCGCCGAGATTGCCGCGTTAATCTCAGAGAAGGCAATAGAATACCTCAAGGGGCCCATCATTCGCGTAGCAGGTTACGACACTCCATTCCCATATACCCTCGAAGAGTTTTATATGCCAAGTGTTCCAAGGATAATGAAGGCAATTGACAAATTAATGCAGTATTGAGGTCTCTGCCTTTAATTGAGTGAGAGATGGCAATCTCCTTCTTCTCCTCCTCTTTGGACTATACACTCTCCCCTACGCAACAAACCTTCAAAACAAGGTGTACGCAATTTTTTCTATTGAGCTTTGAACCTCAGTTACGAGCCAAGAAAGCGACTCTGTTCATTCTTTAAATATACTGTTCTAGCTGTCGAATCATTCAAGAGCTGCACCGAGAACAGTGAAAGCCAACGAAATTATCGCCGACCTTCGTAGGCAAGAAGTCGAGATTCTCACCGAACAAAGACTCCGCGAGGTTATCGAGAGAAATGCTCGAGCCACTACATACATCGGATTCGAGCCCAGCAGTTCACTTCATCTCGGCAATCTCTATGGCGCGATTCCTGTAATCAAGCTTGCAAGAGCGGGGTTCAGGGCCATCATCCTTCTTGCAGATTTACATGCTCTGGCCAACGACAAGGGAGAACTGACTCAGATACAGGAATTTGCAAAGACAGACAGGAGCATGTTTGAAAGAATAGCATCAAAGATGGGACTCGGCGGAAAGTTCGAGTTCAGACTGGGGACCGAGTTCCAAAATCAGGAATACTTCATCCAGCTACTACGGCTCGCAAGGCTTGTGAACTTTACAGAAGCGGAGAAGAGCATGGACGAGGTGAGTAAGTCAAGCGTCGTAAAAATGATGTCATCGGCAATATATCCCCTAATGCAAGCTCTTGATATTGGCTTTCTTGGCGTGAATGTAGCCGTTGGAGGAATGGATCAGCGCAAGATTCACGTACTTGCAATAGAGAATCTAAAGAAGCTTGGCTACCCCACCCCCGTAGCCATACACACTCAAATAATTCTCGGGACGGATGGGAAGAGAAAGATGAGCAAGTCATTCCAAAATACAATTGAGCTCGACGAGAGCGAGGAAAGCCTAGAGACCAAGATCCGAAAGACATACTGCGCCCCCGGCGACGTTGAAACCAATCCAATTCTCGACTGGTATGAAAAGATGATTTTCCCTCTTACGGACTCTAGCATAGTGGTGGGCGAGAGGGAAGTAAAGAACGCTCAAGAGCTAAAGACTCTCTGGTTGAAGCGGGAGATCAGCCCACAGGAACTTAAGAAGGCCGCGGTGAGGGATATCGGCAACATAATTCTCTAGATGTGAAAGAAAAGAAATTCGATTTATTCAGTTTGGGATTTTTGTCTACCCTCAGCTAATCTTATCTATTCTTCTATGACATATGTCATAGCGAGGTCTACGTAAGCTGGTTTGACTTCCCCGAGTTGCGGAGAAGTCAGATCGGTATACAGGATCACGTTTGGAAAAACGATACGAAAGAGAGAGTCACCGAAGAGCAAATGATTTCCGTCCTTCTGGTCATTTTTGGAGCGATCGCTGGCCTCACTATTTTCCTTGGGCTTCCAGTTGCCATAATGAAGAGAGTAAGTGCAAAGAACAAGGGATTTCTGAACGCAATAACGATTGGGGTACTGATCTTCATACTAATCGAAGTCCTACCAACAGCAAAAACTTATGCAGAAAATGCAATCCTTGCGACGATAAACGGCTCGGAGTCGAACGGCTACGAGTTTGTTTTTACGATGATCGGTGGGCTAGTTCTGGGTATATTTGGGCTCGTATTCTACGAAATGCGTTTCATTCGAATCAGACAAAGAAAAAATAAACTTGGAAGTGGTTCGTATACAACAAAGCAAATCTCAGTTGCTTCAAGCGAAAGGGAGGACCTCAAAGAGAAACCTGAAAAGCCTAGCAGATCAATTGGGCTCGGGGAGATCGAAGCTGCAGGCAGCTCAATTCCCCCCATTTCTATTCCTGACGGGCCGGGGCAAAAGTCTGTTTCAGTACCTATCGTCGCAATTGAAGAGGCCAGAAACCTTGCATTCTCGATAGCTATTGGAATCGGTGTGCACAATTTCACTGAGGGGCTAGCTATAGGTCAGTCATTTGTATTTGGAAAGACGCTTTCTCTTTCTTATCTTCTGATTCTTGGATTTGCAATTCACAACTCAACTGAAGGCTTTGGAATAGCAGCACCCATGGCGGGATATAGGCCGTCTCTCAGATATCTTTGCGCTCTTGGCTTGATCGGAGGGCTGCCAACATTGATCGGTTCAATCACTGGTGCACTGTGGCCGGCCAATCCCCTCACACTAACTTTCTTTTTGTCACTTGCGGCTGGGGCATTGATTTACATAATTTCAGGAATGTTCTATGTGGCAAGAAGACAGACGAGTAACGAGCTTTTCATGCTTGGTCTGTTTATCGGTTTCCTCGTTGCATACGCGACTGACCTTTGGCTTGTCACTATGGGAGCAGGTTAGTTAATTGGGGGTGAGATAACGGCGAAGGAAGAAAATTTCCGAATCACTCCCCCTTACGATCGGGGTTTTAGATTGATGCTTGGAGAGGGAGAAGGACCCAAAGGTTTGAGGTGATCTAGAAGCAAATGCATTGGCTTTTCAAAGAAGATCCGACTCACTATTCCTTCGATGATCTGCTGAAGGATGGGAAGACAAGCTGGACAGGTGTTCATAACAATCTCGCGCTTATTCACTTGCGCAAAGTGAAAAAGGGAGATCAGATCCTCTATTATCATACCGAGAAAGAAAAGCAGATTGTCGGAACAATGGAAGCGATCTCTGACGCATATTCGATTGACAAGAGTAAGCCTCTCAAGTCTTCGAAGGAAATCGCCGTGGATGTGAAGCCTCTGACCAAATTTCAAAACCCAGTGAGCCTTGCAACCCTCAAAAGCGACAGGCGATTCAAGGAATTTCCTCTCATCAAGTTACCTCGGCTTTCGGTGATGCCAGTGAGCGAGCAAGAATGGCGATGGATAGAAGAACTCGCGGCCAAGTAAGCAAGGTCCAACAACATTCCCTTGAAAGATCCATCGGACTTTCTTGAACCAGAGGTTTCTTTTGCTGTCCTTAGGACTCGGGTTACGAAACGCTACTCGTCGCTTGCGGAATCTTCAGGTTTGACTACTTGCTCGGAGTTACTTCCAGAGGCTATCTTTTCTTCTACCATTTCTTCAACCTCTTCAGAAGGAACGAGTAGCTTCACTTTCAGAGCATGTTCTATCTTTCTTGCTAGGGCATCACTAGGTTTCATAGCCCCCGTTTCAAGGTGACTAATGACAGAAGTCTTTTCGTTTATCTTTCTACCGAGCTCCTCTTGAGAAAGCCCAAGCCTCTCACGCGCCTCTTTGATCACTCTGCTGTAATCAGGACGGAGCTCTAAATTTACTTCAGTTTCCGTAGAGCCCGAAAATGACGACGAAGAAGAAGGAGGAGGAGAAGAAGAAGAAATATGAGGCACAGGAGCTCCAACTGCCACCTGTCTTCTGCCGAGCTGACCACCAAATCTCGAGCCTTCTCTTCCAAAATGTCCGCTGCCGCTTCCCTGCCCCGATCGTCTCATTGGAGACGATCTAGGCACACGCGCAGGGGTACCCAACCTAGCGCAGCTGTTGCAAACATGGAAAAGGCCACCGTCGAGATTGACAGCCTGCGGCTCACCTCTTATGTTGCTTCCGCAAAATTCGCAGTTCAAATAAAGACTCTTCCGTTCAGTTGAGTACCACCGAGATTCATTTATTTGCTTTTTCGGAAAAGAATGAAAGGCTTGAACCATTTCAAATACTATTTCTTTGATCTCTGACAAAAAAATGCGAAGAGAGTCCCTCTGAGACGACTTCAGATTGGAACGTATCAACGAAAAGTCGCGTTCAAGACAAATAAAGTGAGAGAGAAAGGCTTGAAGAAGAGCTTCTCAACACGAAATTTCCAGACAACCAATACTAGCAAGAGCAGAAAGAGCGATTTAGCAAAGGCAAAGCTCGCCATGACTCTAGACTATGTATTTGGAAGGGGAACAAGCCGCTTGATTGAGTATTCCAAACTTGATTTTGAATATTCGAAAAAGACAGGGAGAGTGCGTCACGTCTATGAGGCAGCGGAGAAGCCAGTCCTCCTTTTCACTTTCCGGCCGAACGGGAGCATCGCTCCAACACTAGCCGGTGCAAGGCTTCTTCTTTCTAGGGCTCTCAAAGGAAGGAAGAAAATGATCACAAGCAAAGGTAGGAAAGATTATTCGAGTATTCCAAAATGGGTTGTTGTTGCGTTGGATGGGGTTTCCGGATTCATTGCTAAGGGAAGGACCGTATTTTGCAAACACGTTGTGCACTGTGATGATCGTCTGCATCCAAGCGAGGATGTGGCAGTAATCAATGAGAGAGGAGAGCTCTTAGCAGTCGGGAAGAGTGTCGTCTCTGGAAAGACAATGAAACAATTTAAGAGAGGAGTAGCAGTCAAAATCAGGGAAGGAGCCTCCGAAAATGCCCTCTCCGTCCTTTGATAATAGACAAACCAGGCGAATGCTTGAGCGCATGGGGGTGACTATGGACCAGATCGATGGAGTCGAGGAAGTGGTGATTCGAACCGCAGACAAGGAGCTTGTCATAAGAAATGCCGTTGTCTCGCAAATGAAGTCTAAAGCTGGTTCCTTCTACCAGATAGTGGGCGGCGACATAGAAGAAAGGCTACGGGAAAAACCAAAGTACACGAAGGAAGACATCCTTCTAGTTGCACAACAGGCCAACGTAAGCGAAGCGAAGGCTGAGCAGGCGCTGAAGGATTCTGATGGAGATCTCGCACAGGCAATCCTGCGGCTTGGCGGCTCTTGACTTGCTAAGAATCCATTCTTTTACCTCCTTCTCCCCTTGGTTTTTTCCTTCCTTCTCCTTCCTTCGTTGTCTTGCTTAAGCACTCAGCAACAGTTAAATCAAATACAAAATTCATTGAGAATCCCGAACCTTCACACTGAGAAAGTGAGAAACAAAAAGCAAGACTAGCACCTCGCTTTATCTTTCACTCGTCGCAACCAAATGACAAAATACATCGAAAAAATGCGAAGTATAGAAACTGATGATTTCGTAAAACATGTGAGACCCTGAATTCTTTAGCTTAGCTAAGCAAAGGTAGTTAGTGCAAAATGTCAAGTAACCAAGTATCCTCTGAAAAGCAGTCCGAACTCCTTGAAAAAATCAAACAAGCTGAGGTGTCAGCTGCTGCCCGCCTCGAAGAGGCTCGAAAGGAGGCTGAGAGAATTGTGAGCGAGGCGAGGAATAATGCTTCTTTGATAATCAAGGAAGCGGAAGAAAACGCTAGAAAAGAAAGAGAAAGGATTCTCGCTGAAAACAAGGCATCAATCGAAAGAGAGCTTCAGAAGATCAAAGCCGAAAGCGAAGAGAGAATCAAATCAATCAAAGACAAGTCGATCGACCCGCAGTCTTTGAAAAGGATCGTGCTTTCAATTCTAGGAGCGTAGTTGTTTTTCGGATATGCTTACTCCAGTTCAGCTAGAAAAGATCAGGATCGTTGTTCTCAAAGAAGACGAGACTGATGTCTTGTCGCTACTTCATGAGCTTGGGGCTGTCCAGCTCGAGCAAGCTGAAAGGGATGCCTTCTTCAAAGAAGCAACGCCGCCAGACTTTGCGCGCAAAGTAAGCGACCAAGCATTCAGGTTTGAAGGGCTCGCTGCCGCTCTTCCTCCTGTGCCGGTGACCGAGAGAGTCGAAGTCGGAAGCATAGAGGATCTCATGAAGATGGCTCAAGAGATAGATATCGACGAACAAGTCAGAGATCTCGAGAACCTCTTGGAAGACTTGGATTTGAAACTCAACAGAAACAGAACTTTTTCAAACGCTCTTGGAAGGATTTCCGGTTTCAAAAGCGATCTCGCGGTTCTCACTGCTTCAAGTGTCTTTGCAGGTTTCTACACTCTCCCCAAAGATTCTGTTCTAGACTTTAGGCGTGAGATTATTTCGATTTCTAAAGACGCGATTGTTGAATCTTATGGAGTCGATAATAACAATGCAACTGTTCTCGTGATTCTTCCTAGATCTGAGCAGGAAGCTGCGAAGTTGGTCATTGAGAAATTCAAGGCTCAAAAGCTTGACCTCCCCATGGATATGGGATCACCAGAGGAGGCAAGGGAAAAACTTGCAAATGAAGAGAGAGAGCTTCTGAAAGAGAAGGCAAGAGTCGAGTCGGAGCTCGGCAAGATTTCCGAGAAGTATTACAGCAAGATACTCGCCTTGAGGGAAGCATTCTCCATTGAGATGCAAAGGATCGACGCTATTGGAAAGTTCGGGGAAAGCCGACAGGTGCTAGTCATCGAAGGTTGGGTTCCAAAACCAAAGCTTCCCGAGCTCGAACGGAGCTTGGCTTCAGTCATTAATGGGCGCTATACTATTGAGAGAGTTGAAGCAAAGGAAGAGGAGGCCCCAACGCTACTCCAAAACAGTCCTTCGATAAGGTATTTCGAGTTTCTTGTGCGTTTCTTTTCCCTTCCAAGGAGCTCTGAAGTCGACCCCACTCCCACTTTCGCAATAGTCTTCCCCATCTTCTTCGGATTGATGCTCGGAGATGTCGGTTATGGAGCCGTAATACTCCTTGTTTCCATCTGGCTAGTTAGAATCGCCGGAGGAAGATCGAGCGCCCGTCTACTTCCGAAGAAGATAAGGTCCTTTGCAATGAGCATAATGTCCAAGCGGACATATGGTACGGTAGGGAAGATTCTAATCCCCTGTTCCATCACTTCCATTATCTTTGGCTTCCTTTTCAACGAGTACTTCGGTTTTGCACTCCCATACAGTCCTGTCCTGAATGTTACTAGCCAGCTCACGACGCTACTACTCATAACGATTTTCATAGGTATCGCGCACATCAGCTTGGGGTACATTTACGGCATTTACAACGGGCTCAAGACTCATCATATGAAGCATGTTTACTCGAGAATTGGGTGGCTTGGCCTTCTTTGGAGCGCCACAATCTGCCTTTTTGGAGTATTCGAAATACTTCTCAATGTGAGAATACTGCCGTCTCCTCTGCTCGTGGCTTACATTGGTCTCGGGCTTTTCTTCGTATTCGGAGGAGTAATCGGAGCGACCGAAGGAGCGAGATTTGTTATGGAACTTCCAACTCTGATTGGACACACTGTGTCATACGCAAGAATCCTCGGAATCCTGCTTGCTTCAGTGCTCTTGGCTTCAATAGTCGACACGACACTTAGACAATCGCTGGCACGGCCTGCGATTGTAAGTGTGATAATTTCAGTAGCTGCTTTTGCAGGCGTTCAGCTTTTGAACCTGATTCTTGGTGTTTTCGAGCCTTCGATTCAAGGAGTAAGGTTGCACTATGTTGAGTTTTACTCAAAGTTCTTCGAGGGCAATGGCCAACCATTCAGGCCTTTCTCGTTCACAAGGAACTACACCAAAGGGCGTCGAATCGAACAAAAACCTATAAAACCTGAAGAGATTCCATTGAGGAACAAGTAGGTGTAACATTTCAAATGGCAATCACTGTTGACCCTGGTCTTGCAACTCTTTACCTTGCAGCAGCTATTGCGATGGCGGGCGGATTGATTGGCACTGGGATAGCCCAATCAGGTATCGGCGCGGCCGGTATGGGTGTGGTTGGCGAAAAGCCTGAAAAATTTGGAACGGTGCTGGTGTTCCTTGTAATCCCGGAGACGCTATTCATATTCGGATTTGTCGTCGCGATAATGATAATGCTGGGAATACTTCACCCATAGTAAGTGAAAGCTTCTTCTTCATCATCATCAATCCGCCTCTTCTTAATGAGGCGGCTGTTCCCCCTTTTCTTTTCTTTTCTAACTTGCAAGATCGCCCATCAATTCCATTGCAAGGAGTATTACCACCGAGATCACGCTTCGAAAGTTAAACCATTACAAAAGCAGGGAAAAACCTCAGGGAAAGGATGATTGTTATTCATGGGACTCGAGGAGATTCTTACCCGAATCAAGGCTGAAAGCGAGGAACAATACTCCAAAATACTTAGCGATGCAAAAACTCAGGCCGATCGAATAATCCAAGAAGCTCGTGAGCAAGCCCAAGTTAGGGCTTCGCAAATTCGCGCTCAAGCAGAAAGAGAAGCACAGGAAGAGAGGCAAAGAGCGATAGCTGCTGCTCGGCTCGAGTCGAAGAGGCAGATCCTTCAGGCAAGAGAAAAAGTAATTTCTCGTTACGAAAATGAGGCATCAAAGATCATAGATGAGTTTGTGAAGTCAAGAGATTACAAGCAATTCCTATTCCGTATGATCAAGGACGGAGTAAACAAGATCGGTGAAGATGCGCTAGTCCAAGTCAACCAGCGCGACTACGAATTCCTCAAAACGGATCCAGAAAACTCTTCCTCGTACAACATTTCCGAAAGTACGATTGACACAAAGGGAGGCGCCTTGATATCGTCTCTTGATGGAAAGAAAAGGGTCAACAACACAATTGAGTCTATCCTGAGTGACAGAAGAGAAGAGCTTCGGCTGAAGCTTTCGGAGACGCTCTTTCGGAAGGAAAAGTAAGGGAATGATGCAAGCTAAGCCATGGTGAAAGCTGTCTTTGCTTATGCAAATGCTAGAGTGAAGACGATGCAGTCGGATCTTCTTTCGCAGTCGGAGATCGAGTCTCTTGCCTCCATGAAGGATCTTGGGGAAATAATTCACGAGCTCAATCAAACTGTTTACAAGGACGATCTAACAAGCCTCTCGGTGAAATACTCGGGCGCAGATCTTCTTGAGGCTGCCATCAGTAGACACCTCGTGCGCGTATTCAAAACGGTGCTTTCTCTTACTCCAGACAAGGCAAGAGGTGTGATGGCGCTGATTCTTGGAGAATGGGACATTAGAAACATCGCACTCATCATTTCTTCCAAGGCACTTGGATACTCGTTCGGGCCTCAAAGCGATGTGTTTTTGGTCTCTTCCCATGACTATCCTCTCGGTCCCATCGCAGGAGCTCTTTCTTACTACGATCTGAAGAACCTTATTGATATGAAGGACATTGCGGGAGTCGTGGAGTGGGTCGCAAGGAGATACGGTGGGGACTACGAGCCCTATCTTGAAAAATACAGGACGGAGGGGGATGTCGGCCCCCTGCTTCTTGAGATAGAGCTTGTGTACCTGCGTAGATTGATTGAGTCTGTTCAGAAAATGGCAGGTTCTGATATGAGACTTCTCTCAGTCATGAAGGCAAAGATAGACGAAAAGAACATTGTTGCCCTTTTGAAATCGAAGGCAAGAGGCCTCAACCCGCAAGACATTTCGAAGTTCATTATCGATGGAGGAAATCTTGGAAGAGGTGTTCTGAACGACATTTATCGAGCCTCCAGTGTTGAAGAGCTCATCGAAGGTCTCAAACCCTATTATGATCTTAGCGATTCACTTCCAGCCTATCGTGAGCGCGGGCTGATAGCTATTGAAAATGCACTCAACAAGAAAATAATACAGAGGTCAATTGGCTCGCTTAGAGTTGCTCCACCATCGCTATCTTCAATAGTTGGGTATGTCATGCTCAAAGATCTAGAGGTTGGAAACCTCACAAAGATAGTTCGCGGCAAGGAAAATCAAGTCCCGGAATCTGAGATCAAAGAATCTCTCATCTTTGCTTGAAGAAATGATTGCTTGGTGTAAAAAAAGAAGTTTGCAAGATCCTTTGAGAAGAGGGAGAGAGAAAGGGAGCAGGGGGAGATCTTAGAACATGAGCCAACTTGATAAGACTGTGGTGATAGGAGAAGAGTCTCTCACTCTTGGATTCAGGCTCGCCGGCATAAGCGAGTGGTACAATGCTTCTGAAAGAGAGGGAGCAGAGAAGCTGATGGATCTTTTGAAAAGGGAAGACATTGGAATAATCATAGCGAGCAGCTCACTCCGAAGAGGCATGGATTGGAGGATCGAAAACGCAGTCGAGTCTTCCTCAAAGCCAATAGTTGTGTTTGTCCCGAGCAGGGGAGCGGGAGAGGAGGAAGCGGGGGAAACATCGCTCAGGGAGCTGATTAGGCGGTCAATAGGAATAAATCTTCAGCAACAACAACAAGGCTGACTGTCAAGAAATGGCAACCATTCAGAAGAGCGCGAATATCATCAAAATATCTGGCCCTGTAGTCGAAGCCGAGGGCATGAGGGGAGCGAAGATGTTTGATGTCGTGAGGGTAGGAGATGAAGGGTTGATCGGAGAAGTAATCCGACTCTCGGGGGACACTGCCTCGATCCAGGTCTACGAGGACACTGCAGGTTTAAGGCCTGGAGAGAAGGTTGTGAATACTGGCACTCCGCTCTCCGCAGAGCTTGCTCCAGGACTCGTGACGTCGATCTTTGACGGGATCCAGAGGCCGCTTGAAATAATTAAACAACAGAGCGGTGACATGATCAAGAGGGGAGTAGTGGCTGATCCCATCGACAAGAAGAAGAAGTGGAAGTTCGTGCCTACTGTGAAGAAGGGCGCAAAGGTGCAAGAAGGGGACATTGTCGGAACTGTTCAGGAAACCCCGATTGCGCTCCACAGGATCATGATTCCAGTTGGTTACTCTGGCGAGATTTTAGAAATAAGCGAAGGATCCTTCACGGTGGTCGAACCGATCTACCGACTCAAGCCAGAGTCTGGCCTTGAGAAGCCCATCGATTTCCCAATGATGCAACGCTGGCAGGTGAGAAAGCCCAGGCCCTACAAGCAGAAGCTCCAACCAGTAACCCCACTCATCACGGGTCAGAGGGTCATAGATGCTTTCTTTCCAATAGCGCGAGGTGGCACGGCTTGCATCCCAGGTCCTTTCGGAAGTGGCAAAACAGTCACTCAGCAACAGCTTGCTAAATGGGCAGATGCAAACATTATAGTGTACGTGGGATGTGGAGAAAGGGGGAATGAGATGACAGAAGTTCTCGCAACATTCCCGGAACTCGAGGATCCAAGAACCAAAAGACCACTCATGGAGAGAACGATCTTGATCGCAAACACTTCAAACATGCCAGTTGCAGCTAGGGAAGCTTCGATCTACACCGGCATCACAATCGCGGAGTACTACAGAGACATGGGCTATGCAGTCGCACTAATGGCTGACAGCACATCGAGATGGGCGGAGGCCCTAAGAGAGATCAGCGGCAGGCTGGAAGAGATGCCAGGAGAAGAAGGGTATCCAGCCTATCTCGGCAGAAGGCTAGCTGAATTTTACGAGAGGGCTGGAAGTGTGATCACACTGGGTTCCGATTCTAGGGAAGGCTCAGTTTCAGTCATTGGGGCAGTTTCTCCTCCCGGAGGAGATATTTCAGAGCCAGTTTCACAGAATACTCTGCGGGTGACGAGGGCTTTCTGGGGACTAGATGCGAGCCTTGCGTCAAGAAGGCACTTCCCAGCAATCAACTGGCTCACGAGTTACTCACTCTACAAGGACAACCTGAAGGACTGGTACGCAAAGAACGTCTCGCAGGATTGGACAGACATGCAGACAAGGGCTATGGGGATCCTCCAGCAGGAAGCAGAGCTTCAGGAGATTGTTCAACTCGTCGGCCCAGATGCTCTTCCAGAGAGGGAAAGAGCTGTTCTTGACTCTGCAAGGATGATACGTGAGGATTTCTTGCAACAAAGCGCGTATCACGAGGTTGACACCTTTACTTCATTCAAGAAGGATTACCTCATGCTCAAGGTAATTCTCAAGTTCTCGGAGAAAGAAATTGAGGCAGTAGAAGGCGGAGTGCCGCTTTCTCGAATACTTTCGCTCGAGGTGCGTAACAGGATCGGAAGGATGAAGGAAGTGCCTGAAGACGCAGCTCAGCAAGAGCTTGACAAGCTCTTGGCTGACATAGATGAGCAGTTTAGGGCGCTCAAGAGTTGAGTGTTTCGAGGTATGGAGATGAAGGAAGCATTTGAGTAGGCTAGAATATACGTCAGTAAACCGAGTAGCAGGGCCGCTTCTTTTTGTGGAAGGCGTGGATAACGCCGGGTACAACGAGCTTGTCGAGATCACTCTCCCGAGCGGGGAGACTAGGAACGGTCAGGTGCTTGAGACGAGCCGTGGCCTTGCAGTTGTTCAGATTTTTGGAACGACAACCGGGCTTGATCTCCCAACAACTCGAGTCAAATTCAAGGGCGAGACCGTGAAGCTGCCAGTCTCGGAGGAGATTCTTGGAAGGATCTTCACTGGGCTCGGTCAGCCAAGAGACTCTGGGCCTCCAATCCTTTCAGATACGAAGCTAGATATCTCCGGCGCCGCGATAAATCCCTACTCAAGGGCAGAGCCTTCAGAGTTCATTCAAACTGGCATCTCGGCTATAGATGGAATGAACACGCTCGTAAGAGGGCAGAAGCTTCCAATTTTTTCAGCCGCTGGTCTCCCCCACAACGATCTTGCAGCTCAGATAGCGAGGCAGTCGAAGGTTCTCGGAAAGGAGGAGACCTTCGCCGTGGTCTTTGGGGCGATGGGAATTACGAGCGAAGAAGCCAACTTTTTCATAAAGGACTTTGAGAATACTGGGGCTCTAGAGAGGGCGGTTTTGTTTCTTAATCTCGCAGATGATCCTTCGATGGAGAGGATAATCACTCCGAGAATGGCGCTCACGGCGGCGGAGTACCTTGCGTTCACCCTTGATACTCACGTTCTTGTTATTCTCTCAGACATGACAAATTATTGCGAGGCCTTGAGAGAGATTTCATCAGCTCGGGAGGAGGTCCCAGGAAGAAGAGGTTATCCAGGTTACATGTACACTGACCTTGCCTCGATTTACGAGAGAGCAGGCAGGATCAAGGGGCGGAAGGGGTCTATAACTCAGATTCCGATACTTTCGATGCCAGGTGATGACATTACTCACCCAATCCCTGATCTCACTGGCTACATCACTGAGGGTCAGACCGTTCTCAGCCGCGAACTCCATCGCAGAGGGATATATCCTCCCATAGACGTCCTCCCGTCTCTTTCAAGGCTCATGAACCAAGGAATAGGAAAGGGAAGGACAAGAGAAGACCACAGAGGAGTGGCAGATCAGCTTTACTCTGCTTATGCTCAGGGAAGAGATCTCAGGAGCTTGAGCGCCATAGTTGGCGAGGCTGCCCTGACAGAATCCGACAGATTATATCTCAAGGTAGCAGATCGCTTCGAAAAAGAGTTTGTGTCGCAGGGCAGGTATCAGGATAGAGGCATAGAGGAAACGCTTGGAATCGGCTGGGATATCTTGAGCATGTTACCCGAGGGCGAGCTCAAGAGAATCAAGAAGGAATTCATTGACAAGTATTACAAGCGGCAAGCGCTTGAATAGAGCCAATCTGTTCCCTCTAAATAGATATGTGCGAGTGATTGTCAGGTCTTTTTTTCATCTGCTTTGCCTTTACTGAATCTCTATTTGGAATATACGCTGTTCAAGACGAAAAAAAGAAACGACTTTTGGGGTAAAAAGAGCAAAAATGTCTTCAAGAGATGCAGTCAAGCCAACGAGGATGGAGCTACTTCGCCTCAAGGCGAGAATCAAGCTAGCGAACAAGGGCTTGAACCTTCTCAAGCAAAAGAGAGCGGCCCTCATAGTCGAGTTTTTCAAAATAAACCGCAAAGCTCTTGATCTTCGAAAACAGCTAAAGGAAAAGATGGAAAAGGCATACTCCCTGCTTGCAATCACAGAGATGTACGAGGGCAGGATTGCGGTCGAAAGCGCGGCCTACAAGGTCAACAGGATGAAGGGATTGTCAATCAAAACGAGAAATGTGATGGGTGTGAAGATACCGGAAGTCACAGGTAGAGATCCGAAGTTCAAGGCCATGGACGAGCAGTATGCTTTGATGGGGCTGTCGGTGAGAATGGATGAAACGATCAAGAGCTTCGAGTCTGCACTTCAGATTGTTTTGGACATTGCTGAGGTCGAGAACGCCCTTCGCAAGATTCTTTTGGAGATTGAGAAGACAAAGCGCAGAGTGAACTCGATCGAGAACGTCTTGATTCCCCGTCTTCAAAATCAAGCGAAGTACATTTCGATGAGGTTCGACGAGATGGAAAGGGAGACATTCGTGACTCTTAAGACGATAAAGGCGAAGCTTGAGGCAGAAGCTCAACAATGAAATTTATCATGCAGATGAAGTGAGTTGCTCTTTGTTTCTCGAGTATGGATAGTTCGTAACTTTTGGCTCATCACAATGTTGTTTAATTTGGCTTTGGTGCTTGTGGTGTTGATCGTGCTAGCTTTTCTTCTTCGCTCGCGCTGAGAGCTCTTCCCTTTGCTATCGATTTGACGCGAAACTAATGAAATAGACTGTCGATCGGGCTTGCCTTGGAATTGCGAGAGTAAGCAAAAGCAAGAGAGATAAGTAGTCCCCCTCAAGAAGAGAGAGTACCTGCGCCCAAGTCGTTTGCGGTCGTCGTCCAGACACCTCAATCTATTGAAAATGAAGAAACGCATGGTGGGAAAACCTGGTCTAGGACATCAGCCCTCCAAGCATCTGCAGCTTGTGGTTAGTAATCTACTTTGCAGAAGCGATAAGAGCTGAGAACCCGGGTTCAAATCCCGGCGACCGCATCTTACTATAAGTTCAAATCGGTGACACGCTCTTTTTCTATCTTAAAGAATGGAAAAGCTGATCACCGCCCAAGGGATCCATCACTATGAGCGGAGATTAGAGCATGTCTTCGCATCACTCGACGAAGAAGACGTGAAGGGGATTCGAGTAGCTCTTAGGTCTCATGGAATTACTCAAAGGTTGTCACAAGGCGGACGAAGTAACCCTACGACCTAGTTTAGGACAACACCTTCTCTATAATTTCTCAAAAGAATGCACAGACTACTGTTGGTTACTCATATTCCATAGTGACAGCGGTTCCAATTACTAGTGTTGCAGCTTCTGACTAGACTGCTACATATTAGAAGAATTTTTCTGCTAATCCATCATCTCTCCGATTTCTAAGGCAAGAATACTTGATCCGTACTGTGGGCTCCAAATAAAATTATAATCAAAAAATAGATTATCCCTTCTCAGCGATCCGACAAAAGCTGAAAGCCTTTTTCCCGAAGAACTCATCTTTCGTAGTCGCGCTGATATTTGCTAGCTGACCTTGGTCAGCTAGTGCCGCGGCCGTCTAGCTTATTCGGGATTTGTTATTGAAGATTTAAGGCCAGGTCTGTTCATGATCTTCAAGCATGGTAGTCCGTGTTCGCAGCATAACAAACGAGGAGGGAAAGAAGCT
>CADDZS010000020.1 GCA_902812485.1 archaeon | reverse complement strand
AAAAAAAAGGAACTTGTTCTCAAGGCTTGAGCCTTGATATCGTCCGAGGGAAGAGGCTAGCTGCCCTTATGTGTTTCAACCCGCAGAACCAGCGAGTCGTCCTCTCAACACCTATACCAAAGCCAGAATGCTCTGGCATTCCGTATTTGCGCAGTTCCAGATACCAGTCGAAGGACTCTTGAGGTAGCTCTTGTTTTTCGATTCTCCTAAGCAGAGTATCGTAGTCGTGGATCCTCTGCCCACCTGTTGCTATTTCGCCGTACCCCTCCGGAGCGATAAGATCCGCAGATTTTGTCACCTTGTCATTTGTTTCCTCGGTCATATGGTAGAAGGATCTTGCGGAAAGAGGATATCCAGTTATGAAGAATGGCACGTCGAAACGTTTTGAAATTAGACGCTCTGCTTCTGTTGGTATGTCCTCGCCCCATTCGAAGGCGATGCCGCTCTTCACCGAAATCTCACGAACCTCATCGTATGTGATGCGGGGAAAAGGAATCTCTGGAATTTTGAAACTTCGCCCAAGAGCCCTGAGATCTTCCGATCTGTTTTTGATCACTCGTTCCGCCATCGCATGGACAAGCTCTTCCTGTAGGCGCATGTTCTCTTCTTGCCCAGCGAAAGCCTGCTCCGCCTCGATCATCCAAAATTCGGTCAGGTGCTTGCTTGTTTTCGACTTTTCCGCTCGAAACGCAGGTTGGTAGATGAAAACCTTTCCAAAGGCCGCAATCGCAGCCTCTTCGTAAAGCTGTGCACTCTGGCTCAAGTACGCCTTTCTGTTAAAATAGTTGACGTCGAAGAGTGTCGATCCACCTTCAACTGCGTTCTGCACTATTGTGGGTGCAGATATCAGGGTGAAACCGTTGGAGACAAAATAGTCAAAAGCCGCGTACACGATTTCCGCGCGTATCCTCATTACTGAAGATGCCTTTCTTCCCCTGATAGTCAAGTGCCTCTTGTCATAGAGAAAGGAGGAAGACCCCCTCACAGCGCTCCGAGTTATGGGCCATTTCTCTGACGGAGCGAGTATCACAAAATCACTTACTGAGATCTCCTTGCCGCCAGGTGCCCTCTTGTCTTCTCTTACACTGCCGCTTACTGCAATGGCTGATTCCTTCCCGGCCCTTTCAAACTCCTCGAAGGCTCTGTCGGAGACGTTGTTTTTCTTGCAAGCAACTTGGATGTACCCCGTCCCATCTCTGATGGTGGCAAACTTTATCCCGCCCACCGAGCTCTTAGTCGCTACCCATCCAAGTATAGTAACGCGAGTGCCTTCACTGGATTCAAGGGCCTCCTTCACACTGTGTGTTCTTTTCGGCATTCTTGTTTGGCTGTTCCGACTGGTAGAAGAAGACATCATTTTCTATTCCTTTGCTCCTTTACCTCTATCTGTATTCGAGGACAAAGTCCTTGGATGAGGATGTTCTTCGAGGATTTTTGCACTTTGTGGAATCCATTGATTTGGAACAGGGTCTATTGAATCCTTCGCCACCCTATTGTTAGAGATATGAAAGAACCCTCGATGCCGCATTCTCAAGGCCAGGATATCTTGCCGCTATTTTGCTGATTAGCTCCATCTTTGACCTGTAGACGGGGTCTTCGACGCACTGTTCTATTGCCTCTATCATTGCGTCAGGGGTGAGTTGCTCTGGCATGATCACCCTTCCTAGCCCGAGCTTTGCGAACTTGGTTGCATTCGAAAGCTGTTCACTGTGATTAAAAATGGGAACAAGAACCGATGGCTTCCCTTCGTTGATGCATTGACTTATCGTTGTGTGGCCAGCTCTTGTCACAAGCACATTTGAAAGAAGAAAGAGCTCGTCCTTGATCGGACACCAGTCGAAGAGCCAAGATCCATTCGCGATTTTTCGAGCGACACTCGAACCCCCAGGCAGCCCCTTCGAGACGATCACACAGAATCTGGAGGAGAGCCTTTTCGCGCATTCGAGAGCAGACGCCAAGAACAAGGGCTTTGTAGGGTTCGGTCCAGAAATTTGGATGAAGACTGTAGGCCTGCTGTCGAGCTCAAGCATTTGCTTTAGCTTGGATAGTGTTTCCGGAGGTACACTTATTCTAGGCATCATAAATCCAACGTACCTGACTTTGCTTGACACATCTACCCCAGCTATGTTAGCTTCACTTATGGTGTAGGGAGGAGGCAGATCAGGGAAGAGAATTTCATCGGAAAGCGACCACATTAGGCCGAGAATGTCGCCTTCCACTCTTTCTAGCAGACGAGAGAACGGATCACCTCTGAATCTTGCTGGGAACAAAATCTTGATCTGGTTAAGGATGGTCACAGTCTGATAACGAGTCGACTTTGCCGCAAAGAGAGTAGAGAGTCTAGAATCCGAGACGACTACTTTGGGTCGATACTTTCTGATTATGTCTGATTCGAACCTGGTCTGTCTCCAGAATCTGAAAATAGTAAGAGGAGAGCTGACGAAAGTGTCGCGCCCTGAAACTCCTCCTGCTACGTTCCATTTTATTCCAATGGAAGGTGCCCTGTAGACAGGCTGATTCATCAGTCGAAGATAATCAAAGCCCTCCTCAAAGGAAGAATAGAGAACATTGTTTCCTCGCTCAACTAGCCTCTTTCCAATTTCATATGTGCGCGTCGCGTGACCTAACCCTGATCCATACACTCCCGCGTAGATAGTTGCCAAAAAATAAAAAATTCACCGGGAAAAGAACCATGCTTCGAATCTCGCTGTGTCTAGATAACAATTGAAACAAAGGTGGCAAGCTCAATGCTTGTGATCTTTTTTGAGTTTTTAATGAAATTTGATGCTTTTTGCTTACATTCAGTTGGCAACTTCTTCCTTCTCCTTCCTTTCGAGTATGTTAGGCAAAGCAGGGTACGTTTGTCTGATTAGGAAGAAAAGTAGGAAAGTAAAGCCCCTTTTCTTCTTTTACCAAGATCAAGGGATGAAAGAGACACTGCCCTTTGGAGCTTCTTCTTGGAATATTATCGAACGGAATTTGAAAACCAAGGTCCCAGGCACAAGCCACTGATCTGGAGGCGCGCCGGCCTTCATCGACACGTTGCAAAGAAATTCTTCGGCATCCCATTTGTACTCAGTGGCAACCTGCGGGAGAAGAAGACCAGAACCGAATGACCACCGCAGAATGAGCCCGTCCTTTCCAACCTCGATAGCATTGAGTAGTTCCTTCTGGGACTTTACGACTATTGGCTCGGGTTTCGTAAGAAGGCTCACCTCCAAGAGGAGGGAATCAAGCTCCGAAATCGAAACTGGAGGAAACCTTGGATCTTGTGTAGCGGCACTTATTGCGGCTTCGGGAATGGCTTTTGAGAGCTTGTATACCGGTTCGGGAAAGCCAATGCAACCCCTCAAAGTCCTTTCAGAATCATTCTCCTTGATGGTGACGAAGCATCCTCTTTTTGCTTCGAATCTCGGGTCAGAAAGTAACAACGAAGGGATGGAAATCCTTCTGTCCCTGAGATAGGTGTAGATGGACTGCCGGGCAGCCGTAATTATCATGGGTCCGTCTGAAGGTCCAAAATCTACTGTCTTGTGTTTGCTACCTTCTTCTGTACTTGCGTGTTTCTGACTTTGCTCCAAGGTCAGTGCACGTATCCTCCCATCTTCTCCTTTCTATGTTCTCCCTCTATTAGTTCGGTTTCTTCCTCGTCTGCTGTGCTATACCATCATTCGGTTTTTTTAGATCTGAAGTAAAAGAGCAAAGCTAATTTTCAAGACGTGAACCAACTTCCCGAAAGAGAGCCTCAAGTTTCTTCCAATGCCCTCCCTTCCAATAGAGCTTTCTGCATTCCCTGCACGAATATATCTCCTTACCTTCCCTTGTTTTCTCTTCTGTCGGAATCAGCTCGCCGTTGCACGAAGAGCACCTCGATGCAGTGTCAGAGTTCAGTCTCTTGATGCCTATCTTTAAGAAAAGCTCCACGAGTCTCTCCTTGTCTGTCGGCGTTGTGATCAGGACGCATTCGACTCCTCGCCGTTTTGCTTCTTGCTGCAATCTTACATCTGAAGTGACCAAAATCCTTCCTTCCTTCTGAGCTTCCAGCACGAGCTTGGTATCATTTGATTCCTTGTCGTACATTGTATCAAAGCCAAGGATACGCAGCTTCCTAGAAAGTGAACCCAACATTCCGTCTACCAAAAAGCGAGGAATGAGAACTCTATATGTCTCTCCCTGAGAGACTTCTTGATTCTGTTTCTTCATTCGAAAGCTTTCCATTCTCTGCAAGGGATGAAAGTGGAACGGCTTATCAGGCGGTTTCTTTCTCCTTCTCCTTCTTCCGTCATTTAAGGACGCATCAGAGATAGCAGGGAAGGGAGAAAGGTAAAAGTGTGATGAAACTTCACTTCACGCAAAGATGAAAAAATGATTTTTTCGTTCTTAGCCTAAATTTCTTCTCGTTGGCTTTCGAGGAAACTCGAGCTCTCAAAGTCTTTCCTCTCGGTATTGCATTCTTCACATGTGAACTTTCCTTCCAGCTCGATCAACATATCAGACCACTGGTTGCAGACATCGCAATAGCCAGCAAGATATTTTGGCTGACTCGATGCCTGACCCGTGACGATCAAAGCCTTTTCAGAAACGATTTCAAACAATTCAGGAGTGACTGCAAGTATGTCTGAAATTGATATTATTCCCACAAGCTTTTGTTTGTACACCACGCCGAGTCTTTTTATGTGATGTCTTCGCATTGCCTTGGCAGCCTCCAAGATTTCCTTTTCGCTTTCGATCATGTAGAGGGGCTTTGACATTACTTCGAGGGCCTTGACGCTGCTGGGTTTCGAATCTGAGCTTACAACTTTGAATACTATATCTCCGTCGGTAACTATCCCAAGGGGCTGATCATTCTGCATTATGACAACGCTTCCAACGCGAGCAGAGGCCATCTTCTGAGAGATATCCTTGATTGTCTCTTCGGGCGAAGCAGTTATCACTGGGCTATTCATAACCTCACGTACAAGAACTCTAGTTCTTACCGCGGGTGCGAACGCAGCTCGCATTTGCTTCAAAGCCTCACTCCATAGCTCTAACACGTGGTCAGGAGAAGTACTAGCTTCGTGAAACTCTTAACATTTTTGTTTTTTCTGCGGGCGATGATGTGAGTTTGTGAGTTCCAGCAGGAAGAACGCGTATGAATTCTTCTATTGGAATCCTCTTTGCAAGATCTTTCAGATCAGACTGTTTCAATTGTCCTATGAGCTGTTGCTTAATCTTTCTCGCGATCGAGCTGCTCTTCTCCCTCCCGTATGAAATCTTGACGAGCGCAAGACAATAATTTGAAAGAGCCCTTTCAGGCCCACACATCACTACTAGATGTTTCTTTCCACCACTCGACTCCTGCGAACCTACTACTTTCATCATGACCTCATAGTCTACAAGCCCGACTGCAAGCTCGACTTTCACATTCTTTATGAAGTTCTTTTTGCCTTCTATGAAGAAGGAACCACGTGGAAGATACTGGCCGGATGGTGCCGCCTTTTTAACTTGTTCTGGTAGAATCCAATATGCGTCAGCCGCGCTAAGCTCATTCTTCCATGCTCTGCTGAAACTGACAGTTGCTTGGGCTAGCTCCCATGCGATCTCTTCAGATAGTAGGTCTCTCTTGTCTTCTTCTCTCTCTCTGTTTTCTCTTTCCTCTCGTCGTCCTCTGCCTTCTCCTTCTACTTTCTTTGCCTTCAACACAAAGAAAGGAGACCCGTGAAGATCTGCATGGAATACAACATCCCCCGGTTGAGTGTATTTGTTGATGACAATGCTGTTCGACGTGCTGTCCCGCCCTCCAAGAGCAAGCTGGCCACTTGAGGTCAGGAACCATCTGTATCTCTCAAACCATTGTCTCGGCCTACGCTCGATAGCCACCTTTCTTTGTTCTCTTTCTTCCCGAACTTTTGATTGAGATTCGAGCTCCACTCTTTGTCTTTCAAGATCCTTTCTGACTTGAACTAGCTTTAGCTTCTTCTCTTCCGAGGCCTTTGCCTCATCGTAGAGCCTTGAGGCAAGCGAAGCGCGATTGTAAGAGGAGACATACGAGCGGGGTTCTGAAACAAACCTAAGAGGACCTCCTGTTGCTCGGTCTTCGAAGAGCAAACTCTCTCTCCTTCTTCTTCCTACTCCTCCTTCTTCTTCCTCCTCCTGCTCCTCCGCATTATCACTTGCAGGCTCACTTTTCTTCTTCTCTTCCCTTTCTAATATTCCCATGGAGAGAAGTTTGTCGATGGTCCCGTCGTCTATCTCTAGATGTGATTCTCTCATCAAATTTGATGCAAGCTCTCGGAGATCTCTTGCCTGCCTTTCTAGCTCTTCGAGTAGCTTATTCTGCTTCGCTATCGCCGATTCGAGCTCAGAAATCTTCGATCTAACTTCCCTCGAAACCTTTGCTCGCTTCTCCATAAGGAAAAGTCGTGACTCGGCCTCATCAAGAGCAGAAGAGAGAGATGAAAAGTTCAAAATTGAAGCAAGGCCTCTTTCTACCTTCTCCCTCCAAGAGTGGAGAATGATCGGACTTGCATCTATCTCTTCGTACAGTTCATCTTCTCTTTCTCTCTGTCGAGAACTTGCGCCTGAAAGAGACGAATAGTTCGATAAAGAGTTCCCATCTGTTTGCTCAATTTCTTTGGGAACAAGAAGATAACCCGTCCGTGAGGCGTAGACCTCTTTCACGAGTTCCTCTGCTGATCGCACAATTTTTGATATGGTTTGCCGGTCGAGCTCTCCTACGGGAGTATCGGGCTTCACTCCAGATCGATAGAAGATTTCTTCAATGAACTTCCTTGAAGTCCCAACAATTCTTCCAAACCACTTAATCGCGCTGTTGCTTCCTTCCCTTGAATTTTCTCTTGATCGGTCGGCTTCTCGAAGCAGAAAATCCTCGGAAATACTTTGAAGCTTCTCTCCCCTCGGCGGCGGCAATACGTATTTCTCGCCGATGACAAGCGATCTATGTCTGAACTTTTGCGGATTCATGACATCTAGAATTTCTTCCTCCACCTGTTGCGAATCTCGTTCGCTGACGGATGTTACGATTATATTTCCTCGTCCAAAGAATTCGCAGTAAAGGTTGTGCGCTTTCTTCTCTCTGCTCTCAAAGCTGAATCTTGCTATTCTTTCTCCGCCGACTGTCTCGACCTTGATTATTCTCTCCCTTTCTATCAGATTCCTTAACCGAAATACAAACGGATCTGGTCTCTCGATTAAGAGGTTCTTGGAAGAAAGCCAAGTCGCGAATGACGAGATTGCAATCAGTTTCTCGGGTTTTTCAGAGTGGTTGATCCTTAGGACAATTCCGCCCTTCATAGGATAGACTCCACTGAGATAGTATCCGCCGATGTCTTCAGAAATTTCTCGGCACAGCAAGTCAAGCTCAAGCGATGAGATTTCCATTCTTTGTCTGGACACGCTTCTCCTTTGTTTCTTTCTTTCCTTCCTTTGTTTCTTTCTTTCCTTCCTTTCTTTCTCTTCTCTGAATTGGATTGAACCAGCTTCCCAAAAAGGCTTGAGTGGTTCCCGAAAGGCTAAAAAGATGTTGCAAAGTGAAAATGCTGGACGTTCACAAGGAACCGGGTCAGGCAAGAATAGCATTCAACAATGGAAAAAAGACTTCGAACCTGATAATCTCCCCGCATTCTTTGGCTCACTTTGACTCAGAGCATAAGGTTATTGATTGAGAACCAAATTAAGAAAACGATACAAATAGAAAAAACCTAAACAATGGCGCAAATGTAATTTGAGTTCGGCTTCAAGTCCTCCAAGGCAGCCGCCTCCATCACCAGTAGATCCTAATATCAGGAGAAGGCAACTTGCAAAGCTTTACTGGTTCAGGGTGGGGCTTGGCGCTCTCGCTGGTTTCCTTTCAGGTTTGTTTGGTTTCCTGACACTCAATCCATCTGAGCCAAATCCAAACGCTTACAACGGCGCACTTGTCGCTATCGGAATCTACATAATATCCTACTACATAGCAAAGTACGCCTTAAATCTCAACCTTCCTGAAGCAGACAAGAACAAGCTCGTCACCCAAGGAATCGGCGGATACACCTTGATCTTTCTCTTCGTCTGGTTCCTTTATAACACACTCTGTTTAGCGCCGGGATTTCACTGCTTGCATTTTTGATTTATTCCCTTGCAAATGAAATCAGCATTACGAAGAGAGCGAACTCCTTCTTTTGGCGTGCACGTAAGGGGGTTCCTTTTCCTACCTTATCTCTTTGCCTTCCATCCAGATTGAATCAAGGTATACCGTCTGATCTGATTTCAAACTCTGAGTAGGAGTGTCTTGTGAGAGGTTGTACAACTTTTGCGAATCTTATCTTTCCGCGCTTTCCCAAGTGCAGTCTGTAGAGACTATACATTGAGAGTATACGACCAGTCGCCTCAACCTCTGTTTCCTTATCTCCGCTAGATCTCACAGAGTTCGTAATCAAAACAGCCACATCCTTGATGCGAGCCAAGAAGGCAAGCTCGCGGATGTAGAGCGCAAGCTCTGACTGCCTTCGCATCAATCCTTCTTCTCCTCTTCCTGTTTCGGAGATGAAATTCGAAGTCACATCGTCAACCACGAGTAGGCGGCAGTTGTTGAAGCGGCCCCCTTCTTCTTCTTCCTCGCAAAGCCTCGAGGTCACATCCTTCATCTTAGAAACACTTCTTGCACGCACAAGAAAGATCGATTTCAGAATTTCATCTTCGAACTTGGAAGTTCCTCTTGCACGAGCGATTTCAGCTATTCTTTCAGGCCTGAAAGAACCGAGGCAATCGATGAAAACTGCCCTTGGAGGATATTCATTCTGGCTCCTTAGGTCTTTCCCTTCTTCTTCTCCTCCTTCTCTTTCTCCTTTTCCTTTCTGTTTGACAAAATCAAAAGATAGAGCATAGCATGTTTGAAACGCTATCTGAGTCTTTCCAGTCCCTGCAGCGCCAAAGACATCCGTAACACTTCCCCTGGGTAGGCCACCTGCCAAAATATAGTCGATCGATGTTGAACCAGTCGAAATTCTTGTGCAACTCAAGGTAGATAAAATACCGCGCCCCTTTCTTTACTCCTTCTCTAGCATCACTCAACTTGGAGATAAGCTCCAATTGACACAAGTCATAGGATCTATGTATTTCATTGAATCATGCTTCTGGATATCCTTTTATGATTCATTCAAGAACTCTCAGAAATCGAGAGCGGCAACGTCAGCAAGACATGAAAAGGGGTCGCAAAAGACCAACTTGTCACAGCAAGTCAAGAAGCCTTTGAACTCGCTTCAAAAGGCGATAAACAAGCAAGTCTCCGTGCGACTCAAAATGGAGCTTGAATACAGAGGAAAGATGGCAAGCGTCGACCAATACATGAACGTGATACTAGTTGATGCGACGGAGTACAGCGGTGGCAATCCTTCTGCAAACTATGGGAAAGTTGTGATAAGAGGAAACAACGTACTTTTCATAAAGATTTCAAGCGACTTCGAACCCTGAAAGGTTTCCGATTGGTTCTTCTCCCTCTTGTTCTCAACTCTCTTTCATCTTTCCCTCCTTCTTTCCCGTTATATATGCAAGTGCTTCGTCCTCTTCTATGTGGATTTGGAATTTCTTTCGAAAGAAGGAAGTGATATTTTCTACATCTCTTCGAAGCATTTCCAAAGCGTTTCGATGATTTATCGTCACAAACTGCGGCCAGTCGATAATCCAGCTCCTGGTGCCATCGTATAGAACGTTGTATTCACTCAGATCTCCGTTTACGATTCGCCCCTCAATGTAGGATTTTCTCATGTTTTCAATAATTTCACTCAGAAGCTGCTCGGGTTGATCGATATCCTCCTTAGAGCACTTGTAGAGCATTGTCCCATCGATCTCTGACATCAACACAGCGTGTCTGTTTCTTGCTATGAAGCTAGGAACATTGACTCCAGCCTTCGATGCCCTCTTGAGGCCCTCCTCCTCCTTTGCTGCTGCCCTGACATTTATCGTAAGCCACTGATGTTGGCTAGCAGCATCAACGTACGATCTCGATCTGCGAGTCGACCTGAAACTTGTCCTCCCAATTCTGTAGAACTTCAGAACAGCCCTCTCTCCAGAATCATTGACAACCTCAAATACATCGGATTCCTTTCCCATCCCGATCGATGTTCCCATCCCCTGGACTAGATTCTTGTTTGCGAAATGGTTCAAGGCGAGGAGGTCAAGCCCAGCGCTAAGAAGGACATACCCAAACCGATCTCTTACAACGAAACCCATCTTGTTCAATCTCCCCAGTCTGAATTTCACCTCGTCGGGATGGAGTTTCGCGACTTTCTCTATTCGCGGCATCGGAATAGATCTGAAAGACGGGATGGATTTCTCAATCGCCTCGAGAACTCTTATGTCCTCACGTTCGAGACTCTTGATCGCTCTCGCAGCGATCTGAGCGGATGACATGACGCTTTTCCCCCTTTACTACTGCTACTCATCGATGGTGCGTTTCTTTCGTCCCAAAGGTTGCATGATGCGTTGACGCAATATTCATAGGAAAAAATTCAAATCATAACATTTTCAGGAAAAGCATTTCGTTTTCCTTCATTTGGAACGTGGGAAAGATTTAATGAGCGGAGAAAAATCCTCGCCCCGAACGTGTCCCTGTTGTGGGGGCGAAATGGTTGAAATCGCTCGAACTTCTTCGAGCTCGACGATCAAATGCAAAGAATGCGGCCTCTCGGACACAAAACTACTATCCACTTGACTTCTTCTACTTCTTTTCGTCGGAGAAACGGTTATTTTAATTAGAAACTTCATGGATTCCTTGGTTTCTTTCTTTCTTTGCCGCGTATTCAGAGATTGCACACTCTTCTTCCCGAGGGAAAGCTTCCAGTCAAAGTGCTCGGGCGTGTCCTTGATTCCGTTAGAAATGAAGAAGAAGGACTCGTGGTACGTCCGAGTGTCGGCGTGGACGTCGGAATAGTCAAAAGTTCAGGCAAATTTCTCGTCTCCTCCTCTGATCCGATCACTGGCGCGAGTAGGAAAATTGGCTGGTACGCGGTCAATGTGAGCGCGAATGATGTTGCGACTAGCGGTGTCATGCCAAGTTTTCTCACGGTCGTGTCGCTCTTTCCGAAAGGGACTAGCTCTCAACAAATCTTCTCATTGACCAAGGAGATCAGCGATTCCGCTTCTGAGCTTGGAATAAGCATCGTTGGAGGCCACACGGAGGTCACCTCGGAGATTAAAAAGCCGCTCATAGTTGTAACTTGCTTTGGAACTGGTGATACATTCGTGACTTCAGCAAATGCACATGCAGGCGACGCAATTCTAATGACAAAGACTGCTGGGATAGAGGGAACATCAATCATTGCAAACTTGAGCACCTTGAGTAGGAAAGTAAGAAAAGAATCAGTCATCCAAAGAGCAAAGAAGCTTGTCGAGTCGATAAGCATCCTTAAGGAAGCTCGCATTGGGTATGCGACAGGAGTCGTCCACGCAATGCATGACGCCACAGAGGGTGGGGTTATTGGCGCAGTCGTCGAGATGAGTATTGCATCTCGCCTTGGGTTCAGATTGCAAACCGACTTGATACCATTGGACCCTTCGACGGAGACAATTTGCGGAGCACTTGCAATCGACCCTTTAAGGCTCGTAAGTTCAGGCACGCTACTCTTGGCCTGCTCAGAAAATGATTCTCAGCAAGTTATTCAGGCGATCGAAAAGGCAGGCATCAAATGCACCAAGATAGGCAATTTCGTCTCTGATGAAAAGGAGCGCATGCTGATTTCAAAACAGAAAGACGGAAGCAAGAAGATTGAACGACTGGTTGATCTCTCTGTACAGGACGAACTTTGGACCGTCCTTAGAAAGTACTCATGAGCAATCAAAACAAGGCTCGAGGCTTTTTGGGAGGGAAAAAAGAGATGGATCAAGCAAGAATCGCAAGCTTCCTCGAAAGAGCAGCCTTTACGAAATGAATGTAGACTGGTTCAGGCTTACCTGGTCGACTTATGTATTCTGGATGGTACTGAGTTGCGAGGTAAAAGGGATGATCCAGGATTTCAAGTATTTCGGTCCTCCTGCCGCCGTCGCTGAAGCCGGAAAATCTCATTCCTGACTTTTCAAAAGTCTGCCTATAACTCTGGTTAAACTCGTACCTATGCCTGTGTCTTTCTCTGATTGTCTTTTTCTGATATATCTTCGAAGCTAGGGTCCCATCCACAATGTCAATATCGTGACCGCCAAGCCTCATCGTTCCACCGAGATCCTTGACTTGCTTTTGCTCTGGCAAGAGATCAATTACAGGGTTCATGGTGCTGGGGTCAAGCTCAGTGGAGTTTGCATCTATCAAACCAAGAACGTGCCTTGCAAATGCGACAACGGCCATCTGGAAACCAAAGCAAAGTCCAAGATAGGGTATTGCACTCTCTCTTGCATAATTTGCGACCAGTATCTTGCCCTCGCTTCCTCTCTTGCCAAATCCTTGAGGAATCAGAATCCCATGATAGCGGTCAAGCTTAGAGAGTCGAGAAGGATCCTCCTCAAACTCTTGAGAATCCACCCAGTCAACCTTCACAGACGATTTGAATTGAGCACCGGCATGGGCAAGAGCTTCATTCACAGAAGCGTAGCTGTCGACGAGAGAGACATATTTCCCTACCATTGCGATTTTGATTTCTTCAGCCGGTTCGATGAATTGATCTGCAATCTTCTTCCAAGCTGAAAAATCCGAATTTCTTGGAACTAGGCCGAGCCTCTCGCAGATGGTCTGCACAAGTCCTTCGGAATGCAAGATTTCAGGAACCTGGTAAATCGATTTTGCATCTGGGTTTGAAATTACCGATTTGACTTCCACGCTTGTAAAGAGTGATATTTTCTGCCTCGTCTCCCTTGCAAGCTTCTCCCTTGAACGAACAACTATCACGTCTGGCTGAATCCCAATTCTCCTCAGCTCCTGAACGCTGTGCTGCGTAGGTTTTGTCTTCTGCTCTCCCACGGTCTCAAGCACAGGGGCAAGGGTGACATGTATGAACAGAGTGTTTGAACCTCCTTCCTCGAGTCTCATTTGCCTGAATGCTTCAAGGAATGGGAGGCTCTCGATATCTCCAACGGTGCCACCACATTCCACAACCACGAGCTCGGCGTTCCATTCACTCGCAAGCCTTCGTATCCTTCCTTTGATTGCATCTGTAACATGAGGGATTATCTGAACACACTTTCCCAGATACTTGCCGCTTCTCTCCTCCTGAATCACCTGCTGGTAGATAGAGCCGGTCGTAATGTTGTGGTTTTTCGTAAGGTTAGTGTCAAGGAAGCGCTCGTAGGTGCCAATGTCCATGTCAGTTTCTCCGCCATCGTCTGTGACGAAGACCTCGCCGTGTGCAATTGGATTCATCGTTCCGGCATCTACGTTAAGGTAAGGATCTATCTTGAGACAGCTCACAGAGAAGCCTGACAGCTGAAGCAGCTTTGCAATTGATGCGGAGGTGATCCCCTTCCCAAGGCCAGACATGACCCCGCCGGTAATGAAAATGTACTTACGAAGAGAGAGACCAGAGTTAATCTCTTTGCCCGAATCCAAGAATGAAGAAGACAATGTGATTGAGGCTGATGACGAAAAAAGGGTTTGTGAATTCTCTGGCATACCTAATTTTGTCGCTCATATTTTATATTGTTAACTCTCTGAGATGGACTCTGTCTCAATTTCTCTATCCAAAGCCCTCTCTCATCGACCAGAATGTTTAGCAACATTACTTTTGGATCGATTTTCTTCTTTTGACAGATCTCTGTTCAATTACTTTGTTCATTTGTTATTGATAGTTATGCGTTATTCTCTCTCTTTCGAGCGCGCAAAGGTACAAGGTAAGGTGCGGGATATTGTTGTTGTTGATTCTTTTGAGAACTAGGTGCGCGGATTCTTGTAACGAGATTCTTAAAACAAATACAATTGGAGGCGATATTACTGCACTAGCAATTTCTTCTTCTTCTTAAATTTAGAATGCACGGAGAGAGAAAAAGAGGGAGGGGAAGAAATCGAGTAAGGGCATCACAAAAAGAAGGAGCGAAATTGAATCAAGCGATTGTCGTTCGTGGTTTCGTACCTGCATTAGTGGGGGGAAGAGGAGAACAAGGATGAAAATCGCCATTAGTACACAGCGAAGAGAAGCCTTGGCCTTTCTTTCAAATGTGTACATCTGGTAATTGTAATAGAGTTAACTACTCTAAAGCCGAAAGAGTTGCAGGGTGTTGCACTCTGGTATAAATCATGGTGCCTCCCCTTTCTTTCTTTCTGCTGTGAACAATGAAAGAAAGGCCGAGATTAAGGGGAGAGAGATGTTCTACGCCGGACTCATTGGAGATACGAGGTCAGCAATATCCCTCTGTGCTCTCCCAATCCTCTCAATCGTGTCGGCAACATGAAGGAACTGTGGAAGACTTTGAGCGTATTCCTCACGCATCTCGTTGAGCAACGATTCGAGAGTTTCGTAATTTGCAAAAACTTGTCTTGCGAGTGTAAAGTCCTTTCCAAGAAAGCTTCTTCTAGCCCCATCCTGAATGGAGTCAAGAACCTTTGCTAACGATCTAACTTCTTCCTTGAGCTTGTCGTTGACTATCCTGAGCTTTGACAGAGATTGAGCCAGATCAATGGCATAGTCACCAGCAGTCTCAAGTGAGCTTGCAGCAACCCTGTAATCTAGACAGTCAATTGCTGTAAGCTTGAATTTGCTTGCGGCTCTAGAATCTCTAATGGCCGTCCTGATCAACCTGACCAAGAGGAAGTGAAGCCTGTCTACTTCGTCATCCCTCTCAGAAATACTTTCAAATTGAAGAGGCTCTCCTGAGGCAAATTGCTCAAGAGTGTCTGCAATCATAGCTCTCACTAGCGCGCCAATCCTCGAGAAGATCTTGCTTGGCTCTACCGCAGTATTGTCGACGAGAAACTGACTCGTGATGCTCTGTGCATCTTCTTCTACGACTTCAAGACCAATGAGTCTTTTGATCGAAGAGATTATTCTTTCGCGATCTTTCGCTGAGATCCTGTGCGGTCCTCTCACGCGTATCAGGTCGTAACCAAGGAGGTAGGCGGCGGTTATCTCGTTAGGAAGTCCCTCGTTTGAGAATCTTGAAGGATACGAGATTGTAATCTCCTTTTCCGAACGCTCATCTGCCCTGTCCCTTACTGGGTAGATCAAAAGCCCTCCGTCTCCAGAGATCTCAATAGAAACAAGGGATCCCTTCCTAAGAGACGAAGTCTTTGCCCACTCTCTAGGAATCGAGACTAGGAGTGTGGCTCCACCCATTTCCTGAAGCTTCCTTAGCTGCATATCTATAGTAGTCTAAAGATTTTAGAGACCCTATTAATATATCCATCATGTAACACTTCAAATTTGCACATGGATCAAGGCTCATATTATTTAGAAAGCAGAACAAAGTTTGTAACGTCAACCGCAGCGTGCGCGGCGCTTTACGCGGTCACCAACGCACTAACCTCCTTCATCCACACTCCTTGGGGGGTGGGAGAATTCCGTATAGTCATAGTCCCAGCTTTCTTCGCACTGGTGAGTGGACCCCTTTCGGCTGCAGTTGGAGGTGCGGTTGGATCATTTTTGGGGGATCTTGTGTTACAGGGAACGGGTGGAACAAACTTGGTTCTGAATTTGACCGTTGGCGTTCCAGCTAATTTCGTCGGCCCGTTCTTAATCGGATGGATATTCCAGAAGGTGAAGAACTGGAGAGGTTTCATCGCAGGATCAGTCGTAGGACTTTTCGTTGGAAACTTGATCGCAGCCGCAGGTGTAGTTTTTGTTCTTGGAGCGCTTGGAACTCGTCTCCCAGATCTGGTTATACTTGGGTTACTTCTTTTCTGGTTTGGGACAATGTTCCCAGTCGAAGTTATCGCTGTTCCGCCGATTATTAGGGCTTTGAGACCTTGGGCAAGCAAACTCTCTTCAGGAGATTACCCGGTCATTAATGAGCCAGACAAGAGGAGTCTATGGGCCTGGACTGCTATTGTTACTATAATTGTTCTTGCTGGTGTCCCAATCATTTTTCTCCTATCAACGACTTCTTACTGGCAACAGCTTACTGGCGTCTTCTCCGAGAGTCCCCCTAGTTGGGTTTGGGCTATGCTCTTTGCTCTAAGCGCGCTCGCTGTAGTGGTAATGGCTGGACTGGTAAACAAGCTGTGGCCTCAGAAAAGAACTGTGCCGCAAGTTCAAAAGTAATCCCGGAAGCAATTTAGAACTTCATTAGCTTCTTTTTTTTGAACTTGTGAACCGGATTCACTTCCCATCTTATCTCTGCACGCGACTACTAGCGATGGTTAGATAAAGCTCGTGCAAAAATCTTAATCAAAAAGCTAGAATTTTTTAACGTCTTTCAAATCTCACTATGATTCCTCGTCTGTTTACAATTTTTCATCTCAAGAAAGGCCAACAGTGGGAAGAAGATCATTTTGGCAAAGAGAAGGACCTCTCGCACAATCTATGTTCCATGCGGTGTTTCAAGTTTCTTTGAAATTTGTGATCAGGATTCTGTAGGGAATCCAATTTCAGATCTTTTGCGCGTCGGTGCACGAGGCGGTGGCTTCATTATAGAGAGAGGTAGCAGAACTGTTGTTTCGGCACTCGAAGGTGGGAAAGAAGACAGCGTCTTCATCAATGGAGTACGGGTAAGGAACGCCAGCACAACTCTCAGAGTAGTGCGTCTCATGAGAAGAAAGTATGGCTTTGGCCCTGTTTCTATCTCACATAATATCGCTCCTCCCATAGGAGCCGGCTTTGGAACTAGCGGATCCGGAGCCCTTGGTACCGCCGCTGCGGTTTCCGATGTCTTCGATCTTAAACTCCCTCTTTCAAAGATAACTGCCTTTGCACATACCGCTGAGATACTGAGCATCACTGGTCTTGGAACGGTAATCTCGCTTGCCTCAGGCGCAGGAGGATTGGGGCTAGTTACTGAACCCGGTTGCTATTCCATCGGAAGAGTGGATGCGATAGTTGATAACTACAGCAACTATTCTCTCATTTGCGTAACTTTTGGATCGATTGAAAAATCCTCGGTCTTGAAGGATGAACAAAAGAGAAGGATGGTTAACAAATTCGGCCGAACCACTCTCCAAAGAGTGCTTCGTGATCCAACGGCGAAGACTTTACTTCACGAATCTAGGCAGTTTGCCGAGAAGACCGGCTTGGCTTCGAAAGACCTTCTAAAGTTAGCCGATCAAGCAGTGAGGAGAGGAGCGATTGGTGCAACTCAGAACATGATTGGCAATGCTGTTCACTGCCTTGCGTTAAGGGAGGACGAGAAGAAAATCTTGAAATGGCTACATGACCTCGTTCCAGGTCAGTTGATTTTCCGAACACCCCTCTACCAAGGCGGTGTAAAGGTACTCGACGACTGAGGTCGAGGCACTTTTTCGGCTCGAGGGCACAAGACTTACATCTTGAGTTCTTGCGCCTGTTTTCGTATCGTTGACCATATAGTCAACACCTTTCATATCTCAATACTTTTGCTCAAACGTGTTACATCTGAGACGGCAGAATGAGGAAGAGGAAGAAGAAAAAGACGCAATCCCGCTTTGCAAAACAGCTCAAGATCTGTCATCTTTCGGAAAAGAGGCGCATAGATTTCAATTGGTTTACCTAAAGAAGATAGAGACGCGAGGCTTCAAATCAATGGGAGCCTCCTTGGTAAGCGTCCCGATAGAAAGAGGGCTAGTCGCAATCACTGGCCCCAATGGATCGGGAAAGAGCAATCTGCTCGACGCAATCCTCTTCTGTCTTGGAGAAAACAGTGCCAAAACTCTTCGAGTTCCAAATCTTTCAGCACTGATTTATGATGCTAACGAAGGAGAGACAAAGCCTTCCTCAGCCAAAGTAAGTTTGCAATTTGACAATACAGACAGACGAATTCCGCTTGATTCAGACACCGTCACGATCACGCGCGAACTCAAATCAAGTGGCGAGAGCGTTTACTACCTCAACGGCAAGCATGTGCAACGAAATACCCTTTCAGATCTCCTCGAAATGGCGCTAATCACTTCGAGGGGGCTCAACATAGTGCTTCAGGGAATGATCACTCGAGTTTCAGAACTCGTCCCCGACGAGAAAAGGAAGCTCATCGAACAGATGGTTGGAGTATCGCAATTTGACGAGAAGAAGGAGGAGGCCCTCAAACAACTTCAAGAAGCTGACAACAAACTTGCGGTTGCGCTTGCGAAGATTGAGGAAATCCGCGATCAGGTTCAGCATTTGGAGGAGCAAAGGAACGATCAGCTACGCCTCAAACAGCTTGAAGAGATTACTCGATGGCTCAAGGCTGTGTCGATCTCAGGTAAATTGATTGAGCTGCGTAAAATGCGAACGGCACGATCCCAGCAGATAGCTCAACTTGAGGTCAGGTGGCAGGAGCTTCAAGGCAAGTTCTCTGAAATCAAGGTCTTCCAGGAAGATCTGGAAAAGGAAAGAGATGCTCTCGTTAGATCTGCAGTCGATTTTGGCACCGCTCAGGTAGAAGCTGAGATCGGCGCAGTGAAAAGCGAGCTTGAACGACTGACTCAACAGCGTGAGGAATCTTCCAAACTTGTAGAAAATCTCATCCAAGTAATACCAGCGCTAACACAGATGCGATCATCTCAGGAAGAGAAGATCTCACTTTCGCTTCAAAGAATATCAGAACTCGAAAGGAAAATTTTCGCTGCTCAAAATCTCAAGAAGACTATCGTCCTCGAACAGGAAGCCCTTTCGAAGCAAAGACAATCTCTTGACGACGAGATAGCCAAAGAGCAGTCAAGACTCAACAGACTCCGCAAGCTAAAGGAAACACACGATGAAAGAATGATGAAGAAGCAGACGGAGCTGAGCTCCCTTGAACTTGCGGTCAGATCTGCTAAGGAGAGACTTTCTGCTCTCAATGAGAAATCGAAGTTCTTTTCGGAGAACCTAAGTGGGGCAAAGGCAAGTCTATCAGAGTTGCAGTCAATTCTGGAATCACAGCAGATTGAGGCTGAGAAACTTGATGAATCTAGACAGAAGGTCGAAAACTTGAGCAGAAAGCTTGAGTCACAGCTCGAAATTGCACTTGCAATTCTTGAGAAGGCAAGTACTGCTGTAATCCGATACGATTCCGAACTCTCTGCTATTCAAAACGTGGCTCCAGACGAAATTGCAATGTCGAAGCTCGGGGAAATTGCAAAGCGTGAGGGTATCGAAGGTTACTATGGAACTGTCTCGGAAATCATAGACTATCCCCCAGGCTTCCGAGATGCGATCTCGGCTCTCGGGAAAGACTGGCTCGGCGCCGTTGTCGTTCAGGATATGAAATCTTTGACAAGGGTAGTCGAAGCTGCAAAGAAAGAAGGAATTTCGAAAATTACTGTGATACCAGTCGAAGAGGTCAGAGGATCTGAGAATGTGGTCTGGTCAAGAAGGGTCAAAAAGGTACGGCCTGCCGCTCATGTGATCTCATGTGATCCTCGGTTCAGGGGAATAGTCAATTTCATCTTCGGAGACAGTTTCATCGTCTCCTCACCTAAAGAAGCATATGTAATAGCGCGAAGGGGATTCAGGGCAGCGACCAAGAACGGCGACATCTTCGAACCAGAGTTGATCGCATTTGAAACAGGTTACGCAAGACGCTTTGCCAAGATCGCAGATGCTCTGGATCAGAAGGAAAGCTTCGACAAGATAAAAAGTGCCCTCGTCTCCCTCAAGGCTCTGATTGAGAGGAGGAAGGAGTCTCTTTCGTATCTGAGATCGAAATCTGAGAACTTTGCTGACGACATTGCACTCCACAGAATAGATATGTCGAAGACAGAGGCAAAACTCGATTCAGCAAAGCAAAGCATAGTGAGCTTCGTGGAATACTCGAAATCTTTCCAAGCAAAAGCGGAGGAAACGCGACGAGAAATCCAAAAGCTCGAAGGAATGTCTGAAAAAGCCCAGCGCGTTCTTCGAGCATATAGTAAAGCATCGGAACGCCTTTGGAAGATCATAGGGGAATCCGACCTTTCGAGGTTCGATTTGAAACTTCAAGATCTGAATCAGAAGAAAGCAAATTTGAATTCGCGACTAGATGCCGCAATCTATGAAATCAACGAACTTTCTACCGAATTAACAAAAGAGAAAGGTCGTCTTGAGAATGATTTGAAGCCAGGACTCGAACGATTGAAAGAACAGATACACCAGAGCGAGGGTAATCTCAGTTCGAAGCAAAGCTTCCTAGCTGAGTCGGAGCCAAAACTCCGCGATCTTGAGTCAAAACTCGAAACTTTGAAACTAAAAGAGGCTGAGCTGCTGGAGAAGGCAAGTCACTTCCAAGCTTCACTAGATGAACTCGAAAACAAGATTAAAAGATCTAAATCAGAGTTAGAATCGCAACAGAGATTGATCTACTCCACACAGAAGGAATTAGACTCGGCAAAGATGGATGTGGAAAGACTCTCTGAAAGCGAAAACATTCTGCTTGGGGAACTGACGATGAACGGATACTCCGAGCCAATCGATCCCTTCGAAGGCGCTGATCAGTTACTGAAGGAGCTTTCTTCCGAGGCCGAATCCTTGCGCGGAAACGTGAACAATCTAGCCGATCAGTACTACCGCGAAGTATTCGACAACTACAAAAATTCGTCATTGAGGCACAATGAACTTGAGAAGGAAAGAAACGCGATAGTTAACTTCATCGAAACCATCGATTCAGAAAAGAGGAAAGTTTTCGTCGAAGCATATGATAAGATAAACCGGGAACTGGGCACTATTTTCAAGAAGATGACTGGTGGATCGGCGTGGCTAGATTTAGAGAAACCTGACGACATTTTCAGTGGAGGGATCTTTCTCATGACACAGTTCCCAAGCCAGCTTCCAAGAGACTCGAGCTCTGTCAGTGGAGGTCAGAAAACGGTCTCTGCGTTATCCTTCATACTCGCGATTCAAGCTGTCTTTCCGTCTCCCTTCTATGTTTTTGACGAAGTAGATGCCGCTCTAGACAGCGTTTACTCTGGAAAAATGGCAGAAATACTTCAGGAACGATCAGCCTTTTCGCAGATCATAATTGTGAGTCTCAAGGACACGGTGGTTTCCAAAGCGTCTACTGTAATTGGAGTCTACATGTCACAGGGATGCTCGAAGGTGCTCAGATACAAGAATCCAATGGAGGTCGCGGTGCTAACTGAGTGAATTTGGAAATTCCCTATCTCCCTCTACTCCTGAGAGCAAGAAGGAGTTATCCCGCCCACCGCTAAATCTGCTTCTCAATCCCGAGGGAAATAGGATCAGCAAACCCTGGGAACTAGATCTTGCCGAACTTCTTCAAAGATTTCTCGACCTCATAACAAGGATGGAATTCCTTGATCTGAGACTTTGTGGCTCTGCTGCCCTATCCTCTGCACTGATATACAGGCTCAAAGTGGAGACTCTATTCATACTGGATAAGCTCAAAGAATCTCAGCGAAGAAGCGCGGTCGATTTTACTCAAGAGCCGCCGCTTTTGCTTGAAATGCCTTTTCGTCAAGAAGTCTATTCGACTTCTCTCGAAGATCTCGTTTCTACTCTTGAAGTCATTCTGGAGGAAATAATCAGAGGCAAGCGTTCGCGTTTTGAAAAACAAAGCATGTCAATGCTTGAGCCAGTTGTGAGTTTCGAGCCCGACAAGTTCCTGGTGAAAATAACAGAGCTAGTCGAAGACTTTCGCGTAAAGGTGCTTGCCAAGATCAAAGAGAGCGGGCACTTTCTTTTCTCAGAATTTACACGACTATCAGATCCATTGGAAAAAGCACAATGTTTCATTTTCTTGCTCTTTCTTGCTATGGAGGGGACGATCAGGTTGGAACAAACTGGAGACAACAACGACGATATTCTCATCGCTGGAGTTCCTGTGACGACGATATAGTTGAGATGATTTCTAAAGATAGGACAAAAAGGAGGAAATGATTCTGATAGTGTCTCTCTCAGCTTCACCACAAGGATTGTCCAGCAATGCTCAGGAACAGGATCCTTTCCCAGAAGGCTCTGTCTTTTCCCAAAATTTTGTAAGGGAGGCAAAGGCGAGAATAGAAGTCGCACTTTACGCCTCAGGACGGCCACTGAGTCTCGACGAACTTTGCAAGGCAGCTCGCATTTCTTCACGTCAGCGTGTTGCAAGGCTCGTTTCTGAGCTTGCAACCAAAATCAATTCCAATTTCGAGGCTATAGAATTGAAGCAAATAGATGGTGAGATGTTTTCACTCCAGCTTAAACCACAGTATAATCAAACTGCAAAGAAATTCGCGACAAAGCCGCTTCTCTCATCCGGTGTTTTGAAGACACTATCATACATAGTTTACCTTCAACCTGTGACCTCTCAGGAACTTGCCCAAAGAAGAGGTTCGACAGTCTATTCTCACTTGTCTGAATTACTGGACATGGGTTTCGTTCGAGCGGAGAAGCGAGGAAGGACAAGGATATACCAGACAACTGATGCTTTTGCAGATTATTTCGGACTGAGCCACGAAATCGAAACCCAGCGAAAGCAGGTGACGCGGCACGGTCTCGTTTCAAAGTCTCAAAGAGCTGAACGAGCTGTGACATTTCAAAGTGAAGGCGAATCAAGGTCAACTCCTGAATCGCCAAAGTCTTCTGCTTCTGCTGTTCGAGTTTCCGACTCGTGAGCGGAATCATTTATAACAGGACGCTTGAGCTTGAAATTTTTGATCTTACGTAGATTAGGAAAGTCGTTTTCGAGGTAGAGATTCTAGAATGGTGAAGCCGATTGAGAATCTTCAGAAGAGAAAAGCTACCGGTGGAAGAATCAAAAGGTTCAGGGGAAGAAGGGCGTATGAGAAAGATGGCTATGCTGCAGAAACGCTTCTTGGACCCACTGAGTTCTATCACAGAAGAATGAGGGGAGGAAGTGTGAAGACGAGTCTAAAGTTTGTGGATTACGCAAACGTCCTTGATTCATCATCCGGCAAGGTGCAGAAAGTAAAGATCACTAGAGTACTTGAAAACAAGGCAAATCCTGATTATGAGCGTAGGGGGGTGATCACAAAGGGGGCCATAATTGAGACGGATATGGGGAACGCAAGGGTAACTTCAAGACCTGCTCAAGACGGGGTCATCAACGCAGTCTTGATAACTCAATAGAGTCCGTTTCTACTAAGGTAAATGAAGAGGATCCTCCTCGTCTTGTCTTCTCAACCGAAGGTTCGAAGCATTTCCTTGCAAAAAGAGTGCTTTACTCCTCATTTTGCCTTCGTTTGAGAGATTTAGAGACCATTTCTTGCTCTAATTTCCTTCACAATGATAGTGTTCGGCCGTAAATTAGACAATAGCAGTCACAAAACAATGGCTATACGTTTCTTTCAATTCCTTCTAAAAAGGAAAAAAGCCGAGGCGCCCCTTTTGCCTTGAAAGATTACAAGAAGATTGTATTGTGGCTAGATTACTTCAACTCGAGCAACAGCCGAAAGCAGGGGCGGCGTGTATCTCTAGATAAAGCTGTGCGTGAGCCCACACTAGAGGAACTTGTCGAATCTGCTAAAAGGTTGGGTTTCAACCCAGAACCGAGCAGAGCCAAATATCCTCTTCGCATGTATCAAAATTCAGGATATATCAGCATTGAAAAGAAAAAGACTCAAGGCAAGCAGAAAGCCATCAACGATATAGCGCGGGTGCTCTCACAAGTGAGAGGAGAAAGACAAGAATCTGTTCGCAATGCAAGTGCACCACATTCTCCACATCCCTCTCAAACTTCAATTTCCAAAAAGCACTGAGAGAAGAGGCTAGTAACTTAGTTTCAGGACACCAACGAGACAAAAAATAGGCGTGAATACCTAGCAATTGATGTTCTCTGATATTAAATCCTGATTCGTTTCGATGGCTCGTTGAGTATGATTCAAAAACGAAAAGGTCAATAGAATATTGTAGAAAAGATGCTCTTGATGGGAAAAAAGAGGAACTTGGGATTTGATGAACGGTTATTCAAACCATTATTCGAACGATCTATTAGCCTTTCAAATTTAGCATTACCTTATCCCTGAGGCAAACGCATTAGAGATCGTTCCGGTTTTACATGTATAAGATTTCAAAGTTTATCCCATCGAAATCTTTCATAATTGCGCATTTTCCTCAACTTGTGGTGTTAAGCTCCTCCCGGAACTTTACTCCATTTTTCTTAAACTCGCGGCATGTGCGCCCTATTCTTCTGGTCGCTTGAAGAAATTAATTGACCGCTAGTCAGATCTTTTCCCGTCGTGATTTAGTTGAAATTCAGCAACACACATCGCTTCGCCCTCCTCTGGGAATATCTTTCTTCCATGAGTTACACTTGCCGAAAAGATGAGATGAGAGAGATTGAGAGCCCTTCGGTCTAACAAGCATTGCGT
>CADDZS010000019.1 GCA_902812485.1 archaeon | reverse complement strand
CCTTGGCTTAAATTCTACCCTCAAGACATTCCTCCAAGCTTAGAGTACCCGAAACAACCTCTTTACTATTTCTTGACCGAGACATGCGAGAAATTTCCCAATAGGACGGCTCTCGTTTTTGAAGGGAGAAGGATAACTTACAAACAGCTGAACCAGCTTGCAAATCGATTTGCGAACTCGCTTCTTTCTCTCGGATTGAAAAAGGGAGATCGAGTTGGAATCATTCTTCCCAACATCCCTCAATTTGTTTTCTGCTTTTACGGCGCACTAAAGGCCGGAGCTGTCGTTGTTCCCTGTAATCCAACATATAGAGAGAAGGAGCTAGAGTTTCAGCTTCGCGACTCGGGGGCAAGAGCAGCAGTCATTTTGAATAATATCTATGGTGGAACCGACTTCTTTCTAGAGTTTGAGAAATGCAGGAGCAGACTGTCGCAATTAGAATATGTGATTGAAACTTCGCTAACTGATTTCCTTCCCCCAATAAAGAAGGCACTTGCGGGCCCAGTTGGAAAAATCAAGACAGTAAGAAGAAAGAGCACTTTGAACCTTGTGAATCTTCTCAATTCGAGTTCCGAAGAAGAGCCCTCATTAGGCAAGTTAGCGCAGATAAATCCCTTGGAAGATTTGGCAGTTCTCCAGTACACCGGTGGGACGACTGGAATTTCAAAGGGAGCCATGCTCACCCATTACAATCTTGTCTCGAACGCAATAGTCTCGTCAAAGTGGACTGGAATCTCTTCAGAGCGCGAAACCGCTCTACTAGCTGTGATACCTTTCTTTCACATTTACGGGTTGACTAATGCTATGAACGCCGCAATATATGCTGGACAGAGGATAGTCATGCTTCCGAGATTTAATGCAAAGGATGTTCTCGAGACAATCGAAAAGGAGAAGATCGCAATCTTCCCGGGGGTCTCGACGATGTATATAGCGCTCCTCAACCATCCTGAGCTTCGAAATTACTCACTGAGATCGGTATTGAGGTGTGTCTCAGGGGCTGCTCCTCTTCCGGTCGAAGTTCAGAAGAAATTCAATGAAATAACTGGCGGAAATCTTGTTGAAGGATATGGATTAACCGAAGCGAGTCCTGTGACACACTGCACGCCTTTCAGATCGGATGTTCCACCGAAACCTGGTTCGATTGGAGTACCAGTTCCAGACACTGAAGCGAAAATAGTTGACTTGGAAACGGGAACCAAGGAACTTGGAATTGGCGAAGTAGGGGAGCTTGCAGTCAAAGGTCCGCAGATTATGAAGGGGTACTGGAACAACGAAGAAGAGACTCGCAAAGTCTTTCGCGGAGAATGGCTTCTAACTGGAGACATCGCTAAGCGAGATGAAGATGGGTATTTCTACATCGTTGACAGAAAGAAAGACATGATCAACGCCTCAGGATTCAAGGTCTGGCCTCGGGAAGTCGAAGAGGTGCTTTACCAGCACCCAGACATCAAAGAAGCTGCAGTAATAGGAGTTAAGGATCCATACAGGGGAGAAACAGTAAAGGCCTTCGTTGTCCTGAAGGATAAGAACAAGAATCCGGGTGAGAAAGCAATTGAAGAGTTTTGTCGGGCAAGAATCGCGTCGTACAAGGTTCCGCGAATAATCGAATTCAGGGAGGAGCTTCCAAAATCTCTAATTGGAAAGGTATTGAGGCGAAAGCTTAGAGAAGAAGAGGCCAAACTCCAAACCTTGCAAGCTAAGGAGCAAAGGATCAACTAACAGAAGAAAAAGAAAAGAGCATCATATTTCATCTCACACACATTCTTTCCCAAATTACGAGATGTTGAAACCAAGAGCGAGGCTCGCTATCATGCTCTTTAGATACTCATTAGATTCAGGGTATATTTGGGTCAATCTCGCGTCCCTTGCATACCTCTCGACTGGGTAATCCCTTGTGAAACCATAGCCACCATGGATCCTGATGGAGTGGCGCGCGGCCGCTACAGCGGCATTTGAAGAACATATTTTCGCAATTGCGCTGTCTCGTGCCAAATTCGAAGATGCACTACCAATACATGAAGCAGTGTCATAGCAAACTGATCTTGAGGTCTCAATAGAAAATACGTCAGTTGCAATCATGTCCTGAACCGCGTAAAATTTCCCGATCTTCGAGTTGAACTGATTCCTTTCATTTGCATACTTGAGAGAAGAGTCAAGACAGGCCTGAGCGATTCCAAGAGCTTGGGCAGCAACTGCAAGTCTTGACTTAATCAGTAACTGATCAATTATCTCGCGCGTCTTTGAAAGGTCGCAGATCAAAGATTCTATCGGGAGCCGGAGTCCTTCTAGACGAACGGATGCAGTTGCAGATGCGCGCATTCCCAAGAGTTTCTTTTCCTTTCCTATCTGTAACCCGGACTGTTCTTTTGATGCAAGTTCATTTTTGCTGAATGCAACTAGAGCCTCCGCATCTGATCCCTCCACTTTTGCAAGGACTACGAATACATCTGAGGCCGCCGCATTCATTACAAAGCTTGAAGAACCTTCTAGCAAGATCTCGTTCCCTTCGAATTTGCATGAGATGTTCGGTCCTCCCCAAGTTACCTGTCCCAAGCCTTCATTGCGATCATCGATTTCTGAAGGCGTAGAGAAAAAGACAAATGCTCCAAGACTCCCCGAGGTCAGCCTTTGCAGCATTAGCTGTCTGAGTTTTTGGTTATCAGATAGGAGAATTGATTCACAGACAAGTGCGTTGTGAATCGAGAGTTGCGCCCCAACCGATCCAGAGGCTTTGCTTATTTCCTCGATTGTTATCACCAAGCTCAAGAAGTCTGAGCCTGCTCCACCAAGTTCAGCTGGAGCGGTTATGCCGAAGAGGCCAAGCTGAGGAAGTTTCCTTACCAAATCCGACGGAACATGGCATTCCGAGTCTATTTGAGACGCAAACGGCGCAATTTCCTTTCTCGCAAAATCTCGAATGGTTTCTCGGAGAATTTCCTGTTCTTGCGACAGCTTGTACATTTCCTTACACGTCCCCTCTCTTCCTTTTTGATAGCAATCAAGAAAGACGAACGCAACTAGAAAAAATATGTCTAGGGCCCCTTTTTCTTTCTTCTACGGAACTTCGATGATCATTGAAACTGCCTCTCCACCGCCGAGGCAAAGCGTTGCGAGTCCCCTGTGAAGCTTTTTTCTGCGCAAAGAATAGATGAGCGTCGCAATTATTCTAGCTCCAGAACAGCCGATCGGATGTCCAAGAGCTATCGCCCCGCCATTCACATTGAATTTGTTTTCATCGACATCGAGCTCCTTTCTCACAGCTATGCTCGCAGTAGAGTAGGCTTCGTTGTGCTCAACGAGATCGATGTCGTTGATAGAAAGTTGAGCTTTCTTCAGAAGGTTCCTGCAAGCTGGAATCGGGGCCTCCATCACAAGTTCGGGCCTAACTGCAGCTTGACCATATGCAACTATTCTCGCAAGTACACTGACATCCCTTGATTTCGCCTTCTCTTCCGAACAAATTACAACAGCCGCTGCGCCATCACTGAGTTGAGATGAGTTCCCTGCAGTAAGGACACCATTTGGTTTGAAGACTGGTCTCAGTGCCTTAAGGCCCTCCAAAGTTGTGTCTTCTCTCACACATTCGTCTTGCTCGAACAACCCAAGTGATCCGTTCTCTCGCTTGACCTCGACTGGTACTATCTCTTCCTTAAAGTCGCCGCGTTTGATCGCTTCCTTTGCCCTTGTGTAAGACAAGAGTGCGTACTTGTCGGCCTCTTCTCTTGAGATGCCATGTCTTTCAGCAACTATCTCTCCGGTTATCCCCATGTGAAAATCGTTGTATGCATCCCACAGACCATCGAGGAGCATGCTGTCGATGACTTTCGAATCGCCGAATTTAAGCCCCCAACGAAGATTTTTTTGGAGGTATGGAGCGCCGCTCATACTTTCCATTCCTCCTGCGACTATGCAATCAGCATCCTTTGCTTTTATCGCTTGAGCTGCAAACATTATGGCCTTCAAACCAGATCCACAAACCTTGTTCTCGGTTGTAGCTCCAACCTCTGGAGGCAGCCCTGAGTATATAGCCGCCTGTCTCGCCGGATTCTGTCCGAGGCCTGCCGAGATTACGTTCCCCATTATAACTTCGTAAATATCACTATCCTTGACGCCTTTCGCTCTGCTTAGAGCCTCTCTTATTGCAATCGCACCCAGTTTGGGCGCTGGATAATCTTTGAGTGTTCGGCCGAATTTTCCAATCGGAGTGCGAACTGCCGAGACTATTACGGGCTGACTATCAGAGTTTTTCAAGGCGGTTTCCAATTTTTCCCTTTCCACGCCCATCAATTGCGATGCCTAAGCAAAACAAAGAGGACTCAGAAGAAGAAGTGCTGATGAATTGTGCGATGGAGTCTCCTCTCAAAGAGAGCAAAGGGAGAGCGCTATTTTATTAACACTAGGCATGGTTCCTCAATGCGACTTTCAGATTTTCTCAAAGTACTGAATGTCACTCAGGCTGCCCTTCCTTTCCTGTTTAGGTTTGAAAACAGCCCTCACCTTCATACCTATCTTAGGTTCTTCCCTCCCAGGTTTGAAGAAACCTAAAAGTCCTCCCTCCACACCATCGAACTTGACGAGAACTACGGTACGCCTTCCGTCTCCGGATGTCAAAGAGGTGAAAGAATAGATGAAACCATCATCTGGGGATACATCGCGCCACTCGTTCAGCTGAGCAAAGCAGTCCTTGCAAAAGATTTTTGGAGGAAGGAACAGCTTGTTGCAATTTTTGCAAACGCTGGCCTGCAGGGTTCCCTGTTTCAAAAGCTGAAGAAATCTCTCCCCTGCGATTCCAGCAGTGTACTTCCACATAAGTGGAATGTGATCGCTCCATCTCTTCAACTCTTCTTCGTTAAGAGCCAAGTCCATTTACCCTAGGATCACTCCAAACAATTCGATATGCAATGTGTTAGAGCGGTTTGAAATATTTGATGTCAAGAATAGAACCGGTGCGCTCTGACTGCTCCTTCCAAACTGCACGAACTTTCATCCCAACTTTGATCTCTTTTTCGGATTTGATCTCGTTGAGGAGATGAAGAAATCCCATTCCAGGGCTTGCTCCGTCTATGTTAATCACAGCTATATAGAGAGGCTCCTTGAGTCGCGATGCATCCGTTCCCACATACGCGATCGAATACGTGTTCACTGTGCCAGTATCTTTAGTGTAGATCCAAGAGTCGGTCAATCGAAAACATTCTTCGCAAAACATTCTGGGAGGCACGAGTATCCGATCACATCTGTTACACTTCCTTCCAACTATCTTTCCATTTTTGAGCTCGTTGAGAAACTTGCTTATCGCAACACCAGAAGCCCAAGAATACTTGAGATCTGTACTATATTCAGTAAGAAGGACGCTGCCGGATTGAAACGCTTCCGCGCTTACCTCTCTGCCAGGGAAGAACTTTACTCTTTCGCTCAAATTATTTCCCACTCATCTTTTTTCTCCGATGCTAATTCCTCCGCAAGATCAAAACGGAACTGTACTGCATAAGATCTCCCCACGCTTGAGCCAAGCCGGTGTGAACCTCTTTCTTTACCTGTCTTTTGCCAGCTTGATTCGTAAGTTGAAAATACACCTCGCACACCTTCATCATACCAGCGGCTGCGATTGGATTGCCAACTCCAAGTAGCCCTCCAGACGGATTTATCGGAAACTCACCGTTTCTCTGGGTCATCCCTGATGCTGTCATCTTTGGAGCTTCGCCTTTCTTCGCGAATTGAAGACCTTCCATATGATGAAGCTCCTTATAGTCGAATGGATCATATACTTCTGCGAAATCGATTTCCTTTCTAGGATTTTTTATACCAGCTTGTTTGTAAGCCATCCTCGCAGCGTTTTCGAGATACTGGGGATAAGAAAGATCCCGGTTCGTCCAGTAGGTGCTGTCAATATTCCATCCGCATCCAGCAACATAGACTGGATCCTTCGTGAGTCGCTTTGCAAACTCCTCACTTGCTAGCACAACGGCCGCAGCTCCATCACTTGTCGGGCTTACATCAAGCCTCTTCACCGGCCAGACCATCTTTTCGGATTTCATGACATCTTCTACGGTGATCTTCGCACCTAACTGTGCGCAGGGGTGATCTAGAGCGTTTGCCTTGTTTTTGACAGAGACAAGTGCGATTTCTTCTTCCTTTATGTTGTATGCGTGCATGTATCTGCGCATTTCGAGCGCGAATATCCAGAGAAGGGTTACTCCAAGGGGTCTTTCAATCGTATGGTCGAATATGCTCCAAAAAGCGTACTGTGGGTGAGGTTGAAGTGGAGACATCTTTTCCTCCGCCACGGCAAGGCAAACGTCACTCAACCCAGACGCCACGTGCCACCATGCCGCAATCGGCGTGTAAACACCAGTAGCGCCACCCACGAAAACCCGTGAGTAAGGCCTGGCGTACCCTCCTGAGCCGTCAAGAAGATACTCCCCCTTCATGTGGACGCCGTCGAAAGCATCAGGTGCAGATCCAGCCACAACGGTATCTACTTCCTTTCTTTCGATTCCCGCAGATTCAAGCGCCATCCGAGTTGCTTCAAATGCAAGCTCCTTCGGAGTCTCAAGCATTCTTCTCCTGAACAAAGTCATGCCAGCGCCAATAACGCACACTTTTCTAGGCATTTCTTTGATCTTCTCACCTTGACAGGATAGCAGTCACGCCACTCTGAGTCGGAATACCGCGCCATGACTGAACGACGCAACGCTTTGGATTGGGAAGCTGATTCTTTCCGGACATCCCTCTAAGCTGCAACACGGCTTCGTAGACCTTGATTAGCGGGGTAGCCTCAATAAAATATCCCATACCAAGCGATCCTCCAGAAACATTTACAGGAAGGACCCCATCTGGGTCTCCCTTTCCGGAGGATACGAATTTTCCTGCATGTTTAGCAAGACCTAGGGCTTCTATATGCTGAAGTTCCTTGTAAGAGTAGGTATCATCGACTTCTGCGAAATCGATCTGCTTTGAAGGATTGGTGACACGCGCCATTTTGTACGCCTTGATGGAAGAATGCAAAGCATAGCGCGCCTGACCAAAATCCATTTCTTCCGCATTTGGGGTGTCAGAAAACCAAGAAATACCAGAGATCCATATTGGTCTATCCGAAATCTTTCTTGCTCGCCTTCGGGATGCGAGCACAACTACGACGGAGCCATCCGCTGGCTGACTTTCTTCAAGCTTTGTTAGAGGTGAAGCGATCTCCTCGCTTTCAAGCACATCTTTCGTGGAGACCTTTGCGCCGTAAACTGCGCGCTCGTTTCTAAGTGCGTTGCCCCTGTTCTTGACCACAACCTCGGCGCATTCTTCATGTGTGTTGCCACTTTCCTCTAGATAACGCCTCATTTCAAGTCCAGCCAGATAACGTGGGTCAACATGAGGCAATCTTCCAAATACAGGATCGTATCCCAAATTGATTATCTCTTTCTTTGAAACAACATCTGAAAGTTTGCTGTGAGATTCCACAGCCACGATATCAGCCACGCCAGCTAGTATGTGCATGTAGGCGTGCGCTATTCCGAGCAACCCGTCCCCAGAAACTGTGAACAGCGGCCTGAGTTTTGCGCCGAGCTGGTCTGGCATATATTCATCGGTAATACTGTTTCCATCCCAAAAATCCTCCGCACAGCAGATAAATGATCCTATGTCTGTACGAGGATCCAAGCCAGCATCAGCATACGCCTTAACAGCTGCATCGAACATCATTTCCTTGTACGAAAGGCCAGAAGTAACTGTGTTGAACTTTGATGCACCAACACCCACAATCGCAACTTGCTGATTTGCTGGCATTTCTTCCCGTGTCGAAATATTTGGGGCAATCACATACGATTTAAGAATTTGTACTCTTCTCTCGATGGCACGTAGTTTGATCTTCTGCTCGTAAGAGGTTTATTTTCTGAAGTTCGAATCTCTCACTTGCACAATCCTGTTATTTATCGAGGCGTGGAGGATTCTTCGTGATTGCTTTCTGGGGAAGACCTCAAAAAAAAACATAACAGACTAATCGAGGTAACAAAAACTCTTCTCCGTTTCAAAGGAAAGACGATGAGGTTTTTCCTTCCATCAATTGATTTAGCCAAGCTAGGGATCTCAGCTCTGCTGGTAAGCACGATTTGGAGGTCGGACAGGTTTTACTATCTTGCTGGAAATTCTAGCCTTCGCGCTCAGGCAGGAAAGGCTACGAGTCAAAGAATACTTGCTCATCTTCTTTTCTCTTGCGAGGGCTTCGCATTCTTGGCTTTGCATCGGTAAGCATTTTTCCTTGAGTTCTTCTCACTATTGGGTAGGAATACTGAGTGCTAAAATGGCATTATATTCGGTAGAACAACAAAAGGCGCTTTCCGCATTTCTTGGAAATCGATTTGACGAATTCAACGAGTTACTTGAAGGCTTTGGAGAGTTCGTTGAAGAGGAGATTCTACCAACCGCTGAGGAAATAGACAAACGTGCTATTTTTCCTAAGGAGAACGTCGAAAAGGTTTTCAAGCAGGGGTTCGCTCAGATTCCCTTTCCGATCAATGTGGGGGGTCTTGGCCTTCCCTACCTTGTTTACATTGGCTGCATGGAGATCCTTTCGAAGGCCTGCGCGAGCACTGCAATCTCACTTGAAATTCATGGTGCTGTTTGCGACGGTCTACTTCAATTTGGAACGGAACTTCAACACAAGAAATATCTCGGCCCTTTGATTAGGGGAGAAAAACTAGGTGCTTTTTGCCTGACCGAGCCCGACTCGGGATCCGACGCTGGTGCGATGAAGACAAAGGCGGAACTTGTCGGGGATCACTGGCTGATAAACGGGTCCAAGATGTACATTACAAACTCGGGAGTGGCTGATATTTACATGGTTTTTGCTAGGACAAAAAACGGGTATGCGGCAATTCTTGTGCCCAGAGATGCAAAGGGGCTAAAAATAGGAGCGAACATTCCAAAGCTGGGACTGAAGGGATCAAGTCTTGCTGCATTGAACTTTGACGATGTTGAAGTTCCAGCGGAAAATCTTCTCGGAGAAGACGGAATGGGTTTCGAGTATGCAAAAAGAATGCTTTACGGAGGGAGAATCGCTATAGCTGCGATGAGTGTGGGGATCGCGCAAATTGCCTTTGACAAGACAGTCTCGTACTCAAAGGAGAGAGTAGCTTTCGGTCAGAAACTCTCAAAATTCCAAATAACCAGATCGAAGATCGCGGAGATGGCTACAGAGATAGAAGCGGCTAGGCTTTCAACTTACTTCGCCGCGAGTCTCAAAGGCTCTGGAAGAGAATTCGAGAGAGAGGCCTGTGAGGCCAAGCTCCTTTCGACTGAGATGGCGTTGAAGGTGTGCAATGAAGCAATTCAGATGCACGGCGGCTACGGCTACACCGACGAGGCCGATGTTCATAGACACTGGAGAGATGCGAAACTTATGACGATAGGCGAAGGAACTTCTGAAATCATGAAGGTAATAATAGCAAACCACATTCTCGGACCGGAATAAAGAGAGGGGCTCAGCACATCCTGACGCTCAGCTTGACAGAGAAATCTCTTATACACCGATTTCTTTGATACACAATTCGAAGCCTCGCCTTGACTAGATGGAAAGTAATTGCGCTAATTACGATATGTGTATGCGTAGTTGCCGGGGCTCTCATTGGGGTCTTCCAGCCAACTGATGCTCCTCCAAAGCAGAAATATAGTTTCTCAGACGAAGCCGTATGGTCAAAGACGCCTGTTTCGTGTCCTCCATCACCTGGCAACTGGTCGATTTGGCTTGAGATAAACGTGCTTGGGAACAGAACTGGGCTAAATCTGCAACGTGTCACGGTTTTCGGTCAGGTAAAAGAAGTGCAGCTCCCACTAGCGTTGAATGAGACCGTTTACGTTGCCTACAGACCCATAAACTCGAGTTTCGAGAATGTCTTCGTCCCACTACCAACATATTGGAACGTAGGCGATGCTCTTCAAGTAAGTGTGTCATTTTTCTTCACTGGTTTTGCTCCGATTACAGATAGCTTGCCTCAGACAATACTAGATCCAGGAAATGTCACTTGTTAGGGCGCCCCTGGCAATTGCTCTAAAGAAATCCATGATATATTAAATCCAGCAAATAATAATCAACGATCAAAACTCTATCAGAAAGCCCCCTTTAAGAAAGCGTTTTGTTCTCCTGACCACGTGGATATCCCAGATTGAGGCTCACGTTCCGATCAAGTGTAGAAATAACCGGTTCAAAGTCAATCAAAGCAGCAGTCACAAAAGAATTTCACTATCAATAGATTTGGCCAGCTTCGCTCCCTACCAGTTATTCAAGAGTCAAAGTCTTTCATCACTGATCCTGAACCCGCCTATACTCAGTTGGGAGAGCGATAACTAGAAATGAGAACAAAACGCTAAGAGTCGTTTGAATTTGTTGCTTTGGTACTTTCCTTTGATCAAGTTCTCTTTGCCGTAATCTACGCTGTTTCACTTTGCAGCGCAGCAGCAGTCTTTGCTTCTATCTTATTTCTTTCGCGAAAGTGGTTGGTAAGACCCTCTCTTCACCGACTCTTTGGGCTGGTCAAAGAAGAATCAAAGCGACTCAAGAGCCTTGACCCAGTCTTTTTGATGCACGTTTCAATTGCTCTTGGGGTTGGCTTATCGATCGTAGAAGTTATTCTCGAGCCGGTTTGGAGATATTTCCCGATCTTAGAGTATTTGCTACTCGCACTTTCCCTACCTTTGATAGTTGGGCTCTCAGCAGCCTTTTTCTGGCGAGTTCAGCGCCTTGCTCAGAGTAAAGATGTCGAGAAGAATCTTCTACGCGTTGATCCTTCATTTACAATGGCTTCGAACGTTCTCCAGGCAGTGCTGATTGTCGCGATAATCCTTACAGCCACAGAGCTTGTACTTGCTTTCTTTCCGAATTTTTACACCTTCGATGAAGGAATTTGTATAGCAAGGAATTGCCTTGTCTTGCTGTACTATAGCAGACCAAGCATAAATCTCCTTGCTAATTTTGATAGACCTCTTGCTTCTGTGAAAACACCATTCAGGCTCGCAGACGTTCTTGAGGGAAAGGTAGATCCATCTCAAATCACCTTCGGGGCAAACAAAGCTTCTCAATTCGAGAGCTATCAGAAACTCTCGTACGACTCATGCGTAGAGATAGGCGCATGCGAATCGGCTTGCCCAGCAACGGCCGCTGGCCGCCCTCTCTCGCCACGTGTCCTCGTGCGCGAAATCAGTCTCTTCGTGGCTCAAAAGGGAGAAGATGCAAATCTCTTCGATTCAGTCAAAGAAGAAGAGTTGTGGTCGTGTGTTACTTGCGGCGCATGTGTCCATAGTTGTCCAGTAGCGGTAAAACACCTAGATCTCATCTATGAGCTTCGCCGAAGCCTCGTGAACTCTGGGAAGATTGACAAGAATAAATCTACCTTACTAGACAATCTAGCGAGGAATCAGAATCCATATGGATTCAATTCAAAGACTCGAGCCGACTGGGCAGTTGATAACGATATTCCAATACTTTCTTTGAAACAGTCAACCTTCGAGTATCTTTACTGGGTGGGTTGTGTCTCTTCATTTGACAAGCGAGCTCAAAATGTTGCAAAGTCTGTCGCAAAGATATTAAAAAAAGCAAGAGTCTCGTTTGCGATTCTCGGAACTGAAGAGATGTGCAATGGCGATCCTGCGAGGCGACTAGGAGAAGAGTCGAGATTCCAAGAGCTTGCATATCAGAACATTGAAAGATTGAATTCCTACAATGTGAAGAAGATCGTCACATCGTGCCCTCACTGCTTCAATACTCTAAAGAATGAATATCCAAATTTTGGAGGGAAATACGAAGTAATACACCACACTCAGCTGATATCAGATCTCATAAGGGACGGGAGGATTAATTTAGGCAAGGAAAAGACGGATGCGATTTCAGTAACTCTTCACGATGCATGCTATGTAGCACGATACAATTCCATATTCGAAGAACCTCGAAGGATCCTTTACTCTGCCACAAACGATGTTAGAGAAATGGGGAGAAACAGAGACAGAACTTTCTGTTGTGGCGCTGGAGGCTCAAACTACTGGTACAAGGTTTCACAGCAAAAGAGATCGATCACTAGCATAAGGACTCTTGAAGCTGCCGAGACTGGGGCAAGCACCATTGCGACAGAGTGCCCGTTTTGCCTCTCTATGTTTGAGGATTCCACTAAGACAAGTGGAGTTAGTATGAATGTGAAGGATTTGGCTGAGATAATCGCTGAAGAACTGATCTAAGAGTTTTCGTGAAGGGGGAGAGAAGGGGACAAAAAAAGAAGAGCTGGAAACCTATATTTGGCAATCATTGATATTCTCGTCTACTCTACTCGCTTTCAACCAGGCAACTGTTTGTCTTCTTTCAGGCTCTCGACTAGGAACTTGATGGCAGAAGAGTATCCTAGAATCTTGTTTTTTGTCTTGACAAGGCCATGACCTTCGTCTTCAAATTTCATCAAGTGAACAGTCCTGCCTAAGCTCCGCAGTTTGTTGACTATTTGTTCAGCTTCTTCGAAGGGAACACGCGGATCGTTCGTCCCGTGGATCACAAACAATGGTGCCCTTATCCTTTCAGCATTGTTCACTGGAGAAATTGACGAAAGAAAGTCGGAATCTTTCTCTAAATCACCGTATTCGACCATCCTGTGCTTTCTTCGCCAGGGGCCTGTGTTCTTGAGAAAAGTCACGAAATTTGCAATACCAACAATATCCACGCCAGCCGCCCACAAATCTGGGTATTCGTAGAGGCAAGCTAGAACCATGAAGCCTCCGTAGCTCCCTCCCCATGCAGCTATCTTCGAAAAATCAATTTTCTTCGAAAGTGCTGGATCTTTGGAAAGGGACATTACAAATTCTGCGATGTCTTTGACTGTGTCCATCCTTCTTCGAACATCATCAAGATGCATAAATTTTCGTCCGTATCCAGTGCTTCCGCGAAAGTTTGGGGCACCAACAGCGAAACCGAGCTTCACAAGATATTGAATAACCGGACTGAAGGAAGGCCTGAATTGAGACTCTGGTCCGCCATGCATCCAGACAATGAGGGGAAAACGTACCGCTCCATCAGATTGAGTAGTAGGGAAGAAAAGGTAAGAACAAATTTCAAGCCCGTCGAAAGATCTAAACTTCACGAGAGAAGGTTCCGAGAAACTATTTCTCCGAATGCCAGACGTTGAGCTCCAAGTTAGTCTCTTGGTCTTCCCGTCTATGAAATCATGCATCCAGATGTCAGAATTCAATGTTGAGGATGAAAGACCAAACACGAGCTTTTTAGAGTCGTAAGACCAGTCGAGGCCTGAAATCACGCCATGTGGTACTTCGATCCTCTCCAGACTTTCAAAGCCTTCATCAGGAGAAATGATGAGAAGTTCTGAGTAACCTTCTCTGTTGAGTGTGAGAGCAATTTTCCCTCCATCTGGGCTTTGCTTGAACTCGTCCACATCATGCAAAGGATCTTGAAAGACGTACTCTATGCTTCTTTCATTCGGATATATTCTTGCGAGGCCTCGAAATTCTCTTCCAGCATCAGTGATAGAAAGGACTCCTCTTCCGGAAACATCGAATGTCGAAAATTCAAAAACTGCCTCGTCCGAGTGAGGAATAATGCAATTCGCATTGCTATCGTCGCTAGTATCAAGGAGGAAAAGATCGTGGTTGAAAGGGCTGTGAAACTTCAAAAAGAGAATGCGAGAATCTGATTTCGGATCAAACTCCAAGGCAAAGTTCGTTTCATCACTCGCGTAAACCAAAGTTGCTTCTCTTGAATCAATTTTCTGAACGTATACGTCAAAGAAAGCCTGATTTCTCCGATTGGACGAAAATGTGATGATGTCTTCGCCCCTTGAGAATCCTCCAAATTTGTGAATTACACTTGGCTGATCGGTCAGACCATACAGTCTTTCTCCCTTGTTTTCAAGTAGCCTGATCTGAAATCTTTCGTTTCCTCCTTCGTCGACAGTATAAGCAATAAGATCCCTGCTTCGAGCGTAGCATAAAGAACCGACCCTCCTTTCATCTTCGAAGGAGAGGAGTTGTAGCGAGTATTTTTCCTCCCCGGAGAGTCCAACGCTCCATACTTGTGGTATCCCAGTCAAATCAGATAGGAACGCTACACTCATTCCATCCGGTGCGAATTTTGGAGCTGATGCGGATTTGATGGTAAGATATCTACGAACTTCATAGAGGAACGTGTCAGTGAGATTTTCAGTAGACTGAGCTGACCTAGATGAAATCAAAGGCAAAACGCCTAAAGGGGGGAGAAGAGTGGATAGAGGATCGTGCTCCTGTTTTCAAGATTCTGACATTGAGAAATCTATTTGAAGCTTCACACTTTCTTGCTTCGGAGTGCTCTTATGAGTGCAGGAATAACACAATAGAGGTCGCCCACAACTCCGTAATCGCACTCCTGGAAGATTGGTGCATTCTTGTCGGTATTGATCGCTACGACTAGTTTCGAGTCTCTCATCCCAGTAAGATGCTGGATTTGCCCTGAGATGCCCACAGCTATGTAGAGCTTGGGCTTTACTGTTACTCCAGAAAGACCAACCTGCCTTTCCTCTGGCATCCATCCGAGATCCGATGTAAGAGGCCTTGAAGCTCCTATTACGCCGTTTAGCAATTGCGCAAGCTCATCAAGCAAAGAAAGGTCTTCCTTCTTCTTGAAGCCCCGACCAGCAGATATCACCACATCGGCATCCTTTATGTTGACCTTTCCAGTGGGTTTTTGGCTCCTTCCCACCACTCTTACTTCGGCTCCTGGATTGACCTCCAATGGTCTTAATTCTGGATTTGCTTCGCCCGTTGCTGGCTCATGGGCCTTCGGAGGTATGGTCATTACCACGGCATCTTTTGTCGAAATCTTAGCAATTGCGTTCCCACCCCACACGACACGTTCCGCGACGATGCGTCCTTCTTCAAGCCGAGGGTTCAATGCATCGGTTATGCAAGCATACCCAAGGCGAGTCGCAAGACGTGGCGCGACCTCCCTTCCTCTTCTCGTTGCCGCCACAAGGACAAAGGAAGGCCTTGCCTCATTGCACACAATCTCAAGACCCTTAACCGCAACTTGCTCCTGCGAAACCAAGTTACTAGCATCATGCTTCAGCTCGTAAATTTTCGATACGCCTTTCACCGAAGCGATTTTGGACGCTCCAGTCTCTTGAGATGACGCGAGGACAACGGCTCGCACATCGACGGCTCCAAGCTTCTCAATCGCCGCGGTAACGAGCTCTGGCACCAACCTAGGATTCTCAGAGAAGATCACAGAAGTCATAGATTGCATCATCATCATCGCTTTTTCACTTCACTTCGATGCCTTCTTTCAGGAGAGCATCTGCTAATTTCGACGCAGTGTCTTCGGGGCTCCCTTCGAAAATTATTCTCTTTCGAGCCGACTTTGGGACATTCAGTGCTTCAACCTGTATCTTGGAACCAGTTTTTCCCACAAGAGAAAGCTCGGCCCCCAAAGACTGTGAGTTCCACTCTAGAATTTCTTTTTTGCCTGCGCTCATAATCTGAAGTAGCGTTGGAAATCTAGGCTGATTTATTTCACGTGAGATAGAGACGACCGCAGGCAGATCGCACTCAACAGTCTCTACGAGCCCTTCTTCCAGTGTTCGCTCGGCAGTGATCTTGTTTGATGATAGCTCAGAGATTTTGGTTACGAAGGTTATAAGCGGAATCTTGAGAAACTCTGCAAGGCTGGGGCCGACTATCCCAGAATAAATATCAGTTGAACCACTTGCGGTGATTACGAGATCAAATTTCCCGATTTTCTTCACTGCAAGAGATAGGACATAAGCCGTCCTTATGGCGTCAGAGCCGTCAAAGACTGGATCGACGAGTAGTCTTCCCTTGTCGCAACCCATCGCAAGAGCTTCTTTGATGCTCTTTCTTGCCTCCGCACCCCCCAAAGAGAGAACGGTGACCGAGCCTCCATGCTTCTCCTTGATTCTTACCGCTTCCTCGATTGCGTTCTTGTCATCGTCGCTGATCTTCGTTTTGGCCCCCTCGAAGTCAATCCTGTTATTGACACGATCTATTCTGAGGTCTGTCTCATCGTACACGTGCTTGATACAAACGATTATCTCTGGCAACTTTGCGCATCACTTCTCTCTTCAGCCTCATTTGTGTGAGACAATTGATTCTAAACCCTTCTCCAAGCAGTCTTTCTTTCTAAATACTAGGGATGAAGTGTGTGATTTCCCTGAATCGAATCACATGCACTCCAGCTTCAAGCACAATCAGCTTGCCCCAGTACCATTTCCGTCCTTTGCTCGAACTCTTTAAAGGTGATTTCATCGACTTTGATGCTCAATGCATTTAGAAGGTAAGTTTGAACTTTCTTCACCCAGGCCACAGGTCTGGGACTTTTTGTCAGATCCAAAAAAATTTGGCCCGTGTCTTCCAGAACTCGAGGAACTCGAGCTTTCGGGAGAAAATTCATTCAAAGTGATAGTGAAAGTAGGGATACTGTTCTTTCGCGGCAAACTCAAATTCGACTTTACCATCAACGAGGAAAACCCTCCCTCACGAGTCAAGTTCGAAGGGGTAGGAAGGGGAGCTGGCGTCTCAATCAAGCTCTTTGTGAATGTTGACTTGTTTGAGAAAGCTAATCAAACCACAGAACTTGTATGGAGTGCAGAGGCCGAGCTTGGTGGCCTCCTCGCCGAAATTTCACAGAGCGTCTTGGAGAATAGCACGGCCAAATTTACCCTGCAATTCTTCCAGTGTGTAAAGTCGAAGCTCGAGCTAACAAGCAAAGGAGCTGGCTGATCGGATCAGCAAGGGAGGGAAAAAGTGAGAAGATGAAAGCTGCTTTCCATCTAGCGATACGCCTCGTATTCCCTGCCCAGAACTGACGCAGCGATTTTGAGTTTCATTATCTCGTCCGTTCCTTCATATATCCTGCAGACTCTCACATCCTGCAGATGGCGGCCTGGTCTGAAGAGATAAGAATATCCTCGACCTCCAAAAACTTGAACCGCCCTATCAGCCGCATTCCACGCTGCATTCGAAGCGTAGAATTTAGCTTCTGCTATCATGTTATCTGCTGCCGACCGAACCCGCTGATCAGAAGGATTCAAATTATAGAGATCCTTGAGACGCGCAGCTTCGTATACAAGCAGCCTCGATGCGTCGAGCTCCGTCTTAATAATGGCTATGTGTTCTTGCACAAGCTGATGTTTTGCAATTGGCTTGCCATGTTGATTCCTCTGCTTCGAGTATCTTACAACCTCATCAAGGCAGTCTTCAATGACTCCTACACAGCCAGCCGCTACGCTAAGCCTTCCGCTCATCAGGGTTGTCATCGCGATCTTGAACCCGTCCCCTTCGTTCCCTAGGATGTTATCCTTAGGAACAGGATAATCGTTTAGCTCAAACATCCCGGTGTTTGTGGTTGGCATCCCAAGCTTAGTGGTAAGATCCTGTCTCATGAGGCTCTCACCTTTTGCTTCCCTTTCTTTGTCGATGTCAACTATGAAAGCACTCATCTTTCCATTCTCTCCTTTCGGATAGGCAAAAGTGACTATCGCGTCTGCTATCCCTGCATTTGAAATCAGATACTTGATCCCCTTTAGTACGAAATGATCGCCTTTGTCCTCGTATGTCATTTTGAGCTCAAGAGGATTGCTTCCCGCCTCAGGCTCCGTCAATCCAAAAGCTAGAATCTTCTCTGCCCTAGTCGATGGGATGAGGTATCGTTTCTTCTGTTCTTCGTTTCCCCACATTTGTATCGGTACTTGCCCAATCGAGGTATGACCAGAGAAGAAAGTACGGATTCCTGTTCCTTCCTTTCCTATTCTTTCAAGTGCCTTCGCATATGTGACGGAATCAGCCCCTCTTCCACCATATTTCTTTTCGATTGGGATGCCGAGTAGATTATACTTCTTGCAGAGTGGAATTAGCTCATCGTTGTAAGTGTGTTCAATGTAATGGATCTCTTCTTTGGGTCTTAGCTCAACGCAAAATTCTTCGACATCTCTCATCAAAGAATCGAATTCTGATTGCTCCAAAGCTTCTCTCTTATCTCCTAGAATTTGTACCTCTTGCGTGCTGTGCTGGTGCTCTTCGTGCTTTATTTTCCGCTTTGAGACTCTTTATGCCTTTCAGCTGCCTTGTTTTCTGGAATCCAGCGTGTAAGTAGGTCGGTAGGTTTCCCTAAAGAGTTGGGGAAAGAACTCGCATCAACCCACGAGAGAAAAAGAAGGAGGAATGTTTCAGAGAATAATCTCTGAAAGTATTGAAATTGCTCTGTTCAAGCCCCACAGATGGAGCCATCTACTTAATGCTGACTCGGTATCATAACTTGATCTTTGAAGTTGACCTGTCTGAAATCTTTCTCGTCATACTTGCTGCGGTACTCTTCGATTTCTGGGTGCAGGATCATGGCAAGAATTTCGAGTCCATCGACTATGCGAGGCCCAGGTCGGCTGAAGTAGGCGCTTCCATCAGCAGCATACACATTGCCTCTATTCACAGCTGGCAAATCATACCAGCCCTCCAGCCTCGATAGAAGCTTGGTCTCCCTTTCTGCTCTTTGCACATCGAAGCCGCAAGGGGCCACAATCAAGTAGTCTGGCGAGTAATCTCTGACTTGGCCCCAATCGACCCTTATCGAATCTCTACCAGGTTGACCGAGCCCATCTTCTCCTCCCGCAATTTCGATTAACTCCGGCACCCAGTGTCCAGAACACATTATCGGGTCAGTCCATTCAAGAAAGAAAACTTTCTTCTTCTTTCTTTTGGAACTGAGGGTTCTCTTTTCGATTTTCTCCACCTCTTGTCGAACTTTTGCAATTCGGCTTTCAAGGAGGAGTCTGCATTTCCTTGCTTTGTCCAACTCGTTGCAGCTTCTTCCAACATCCACGATGGATGATAGTATATCCTGAAGAGTGAAAGTGTCTATTGAGATAACCTTCGGTTGCTTTGAAAGTTTTGACGCCGCGGTGTACACTTCTCCATATGAAACTGCGCAAACTTGGCAGAGTTTTTGTGTGAAGATTATGTCAGGCTCGAGGGATTTTAGCATCTCGAAATCGAGCTCGTAGATACCCTTCCCCTTTTGGAAGCTTTCTCTTACCTGAGCATCGATCTGAGCGCTTGTGACGCCTTCGCTTGAGATCGCACTTTTCGTGAGTTTTGGCTTCGATTTCACGAACTCGGGGTAGTCACATTCGTGTGACACGCCGACTAGCTCATCTGTGAGACCGAGGGCGCAAACCGTCTCTGTGACACTGGGTACAAGTGAACATATTCTCAATGTGTGTGTCGTGAGTGATCACTTTGCTTTTTGGGTTCGGAACAACCAGCTTAAGTTCGGCAACCCGATAGGAAAAAGATTTTTGCTTGCTTCAAGAGGGTAATTATCTCTCAAGAGAAGATAAGTAGAATTGCGCACTCTACCATCCAAGAGAGCTTCAAAGATTTTCGAGCGAATAGAAAAATCTGATGAATTAAAGAAAAAGCCTAAATGTTTTGTTCTTGCAAATGGTGCTGAACCTCACATAGATGCATCTTTCTTCTATGTTACGGGATTCCCATGTGGCCTATTCGAAAGATCATTTCTAATAGCGAAAGAGGGAGATGGCATATCAGTTTTTACAGGCCCGCTCGAAGAGTCTATTGCAAGGGAAAACGCAAACGGGATAGAAGTTGTGGTTGAAAGCGATGAGAAAAGACTTTACGAAAAAATGAAGAACTCTCTCGGTTCAAATCACAACATAGTTGGCATAAACTCTGCTGAGCTAACCTTCGAATCCTACTGCAAGATCAAATCCATTTTCAAGAATTCTAAATTAGTTGATGTTGGAGACGCGATCGCAAATGCAAGATGCGTCAAAGATGATGTTGAAATCGAAAGGATTAGGAAGGCTTGTGACATTGCATCTAAGATATACAAAAAGATTCCTTCAATTTTGCGCGAGCGTATGACTGAGAATGAAGTTGCTGCGGAAATGGCGTATGAAATGCAGAAAGCTGGTGGAACAGGCCTTGCCTTTGACTCAATAGTCGCCTTTGGAAAGAATAGCGCGCTTCCGCATTATTCGGCAGGTCAGGGCAGACTGCATGAAGGTCAATTTGTCCTTCTCGATTATGGGGCAAGATACAACAGATATTGTTCCGACATTACACGAACGCTCGTATTCGGGAAAGCGAATGAAAAGCAAAGAAGGATGTACGAGGTAGTCAAGGAAGCGCTCCAGGTAGGAAAGGAAAACTGTCTTACAACTAAGACTGGCGAAGAAATCAATTCTTTGGTAACTGATGTGATCAACTCGACAGAGTTCAAGGGGAGGTTCATACATTCGACTGGACATTCGATAGGGCTCTCGGTGCATGACCCGGGGCCTGGACTTTCCAAGAGAACCAAGACTAATCTCGAGCCTGGGATGGTATTGACAGTTGAACCAGGCATCTACATCCCCGGCTTCGGTGGTGTCCGAATCGAGGATGATGTTCTTGTGACAAAGGACAAACCGAGAGTTTTAACTTCAGCAACGAGAGAGTTGATCGAAGTCTGACTAGTCACTCAAGTAAACGAAAGAATTGCGAAACAACAACAACAAAAAGAACTGAGCGATGAATGTACTTGAGCTTCCTTTCACTTCAATTGGCTTTGTGGCATCGTATTGATCTTTCACAGTGTTGAAAATCTTCTCTTGAGCCAGCAAGCTTTAGAAAACGAAGAACCGAGTCCGATAAAGATCCTGCAACTTATCAGGAAGACGATCAGCTCGAGAGCGAACGATACAGCGCTTGGAAGGATCAGCTCTGAACCAGAGTCGACTCCATTCAAGGTTCTCATTTCGACAATTCTTTCTGCAAGGACTAGAGATTCTGTCACAGAGCAAGCTTCTACTCGACTTTTTCAAAAGTATCCGGATTCAAAATCTCTCTCAAAAACTAACTGGAAATCAGTCGTGAAGCTGATCAAGCCAGTGAATTTCTGTTACGGAAAAGCAAAGAGAATAATTGAAGTTGCAAAATATCTGGAGAAGGAATTCGGCGGAAATGTTCCAGAGAAAATGGATGAATTACTGAAGCTCCCTGGAGTAGGGAGGAAAACCGCCAATTGCGTTCTTGTTTATGCTCTCAAGAAGGCGGCCATTCCAGTCGACGTTCATGTGCATAGGATATCAAACAGAATAGGTCTTGTTAAGACGAAGACCCCGGAAGAAACAGAGAAATCTCTTTCTCTAATTTACGATAAAAAGCATTGGCTCGAGATCAATGAGCTCTTTGTCAGATTTGGGCAATCAGTATGCACTCCGAGAACTCCAAAGTGCTCTATCTGTCTTGTAAACAAATACTGCAATTATTACAAGACAAGCCTTAAAGAAGCCAAGAGATGCAGGATGAATTAACTAATAGTTTGAATTCTTATTTTTCTCCGAAGAAAATAGCCTTAAAGATTCAGCTCGAGGTTTGCGACTGAGTTTCTGTTTCCTCGCTTTTGCTTTGGTCAGATGATGTCTCTTCTCTCTTCTTCTCTTGATCCTCAGTATTATCAGGTTTGCCTCGGTTTTCTCCGCCTTGTTCAGCATCTTTCGCTTCAGTGGGTTGACCCTGAGGTTCCTGAGCCGTCAATGGAGTCCCGATGCGTGGACGTACTGGTTGCGAAACACCCGCTGAGCTTGTAATTGGTTTTCCGATAACCGGCCTTGCAACCGTTGTCCCAATCGGCTTTCCGATGACTGGTCTGCTCTTCTGCGCTTGAGGAGAGGAGGACGAAACAGTATTGGGCCCTGTTACTGGAGCCTCTGAACTGCTCCCGAGCATAGAAGTGCTCCCTTGAGGCGCACCGGCATTGCTTGATTCGGGCTTTACGGTTGCTGATCTAGTAGCTGGTGGAGATTGCTCGACTGACGGAGAAGAAGAGGTAGGACGGGGAGAAGAGGGGGGCTGTGCCGCGCCAATCGGCTTTCCTATTATCGGCCTGCCGATCGTTGGCCTGCCAGTAGGGGCCTGCGAAGGTCCCGTTGCTGAAGGTTGAGAAGCTGAAGAAACAGACGCTGAGCGAGGTTGCGGTGATTGGGTTGTGAACACCTCCATCGAAACTGGCTTGAGATGCTCAGCCTTCTCATCTCTTTTCTTGCTCGGTTCCCTAAGCCAAGATAGACCCTGGACGTACTTGTTCAAATCTTCAGACATGAGTTCGATATTTTTCGTGATTTCTTCAATTTTCTTTTTCAGAACAATCCTAGTCAAGCGGTTCGATTTTTCGTAGCGCTGCTTCAATCCTTCCAACTGTTTCCTGTGTTCTTCTAGGGATTCTCTTAGAAACTTTTCGTAAGGAGTAGGTTCTGGCATGCTGTCGGTTTGCATTTTTTCCTCTACCTCACCCTTTGTCAAAAATCCATTAATTCGACGGCCAAGGAAGGGATGACTGAAGAAACGCTCTCATGGTGAGACTCCCACTCATAATAATCAGCACTGCATTGCATTTTTAACCCTACCCCTCACTCTTTATTCAGTCATTCTATGGCCGGAACCGTGCAAACGATTTCATCTCTTCATTTGTCTCCCTTTTGTTCAATCTTGGAGTCTGTCTCTTTCATTTGATCTATCTTGTCCTTGCGATCTTCATTCTAACATACGGGCTCTTAATTTTCCGCAGAATACGTGGGCGGTCATTTCCAATCTGGACCTCCATGGTCGTGGGAGCAATTCTGATGATATCCACCTCCTCGATTTCACCACTCGAGGCACTTCAATCGATCGACTGGCGTGTCATCGGTTTTCTTTTCGGAATGCTTGTGCTGACTGCTGGCTTTGAAAAGTCCGGTCTTATTGACTACATAGTACTCACAATTTTGAGACGATCGAACGGATCGAATCGGTTGCTGGCAGGGATAATTGTTGGATCAGGCCTTCTTTCGGCGCTACTCGTGAATGACACGATAGCTCTACTTTGGACTCCAATAGTCTTGGGAATCGGCTCTAAGCTTTCGGCGGATGAAGATAAGCCGCTACTCATGCCTCTTGCTTTCGGAGTAACTGTAGGCAGTGCACTTACGCCGATTGGGAATCCGCAAAATTTACTCGTCGCACTTAACAGCGGGATAAGCAGGCCTTTCACCGCTTTCCTCACTTTCCTTTTGATTCCAACATTGGTCTCGCTTGGACTTCTCTTCCTCATCTGTAGACTAGTGTTCAGAAAATTTTACAGAAAGCTTGACTCGAACATTGCTAGGAAGAAAGAGAATGGTATTCTGTTAAGAGAACCGTCGAGTGCAATTTCAGATTGGAAGCTTGCGAGGCAAAGCTCAACCTTGATGGGTTTACTCATAATCTCATTTGGGATTGCCGAAGCCTTTCCCGTTCTGGGAGATTTTGGCATCAACATCAGCTCTCTTGCTCTTGCCTTTGGAATACTTCTACTCGTCATTAGCGAAAAGAGGTCGATTCTTCTTTGGGGGATGAGCTGGGGAGTGCTTGTATTCTTTGTGGGGATGTTCGTTGTCATGAGAACTGTTTGGGACTCTGGGATCGGATCAAGGTTGCTAGGCATCCTTCCGAGCCCCGACCCATCTGAACGAGCCCAAAGTGTCGGCTCTATAATGCTTGTCTCAATACTGCTAAGTCAGATTCTAAGCAACGTCCCTTTCGTGCAGCTTTACGCATACAACATGCACTCAATCGGGATAGGCCCTTCAAACGTGGTGGCCTGGATGGCTCTTGCGGCAGGAAGCACTCTTGCGGGAAATCTAAGCTTGCTTGGAGCGGTGAGCAACGTGATAATACTCGACGCTACGGAGAGCAGAAGAAGGAAACCATTTTCTTTTCTCGAATTTTCAACCGTCGGTTCTCTCGTCACGTTTATCACAGCTTTGATTTTCTTTTTCCTTCTTGCATTGGGGCTCTGAAGTGGCCATCGCGCTTCCCGGGGGAACACCAAATCCCAGTTTGGCCTCTCTCTTGGTGTACATGCAGGAATTCCGATATCTCAAAGACAGGCGGATTACCTTGATTCCTTCAAGGGATTAGAAAAATTGCGACAGAAGGAGGTTTCTTGTCAATCTAACCTACTAGAAATTCTGTCGCAAAACAATAAGCCAGATAAGCATTTCTTTGCATTAATCTCTGCAAGTCCGAATCTGATCTCGTTGTTTCGTTTTTCCTCTCATTCATCACTCTTATCTTTCTCAAATAGATCTTTTGGTTGCTGAATATACGAGCATGTCTTCGGATCCCTTATTCTAGTCCGCTACGAATAACTCCATCGAGCATGATCAAAAGTCTCTTAAATTCGAGTTTTGTGCCGGGAGAGGCAGTTCTAAAAATCAGAACAAGAAACGCTGCCCCCAATTTGAGAGTGGTTATTCGTAGCCCTCCAACATATTAGAATTGACATTACAACAAAAAGAGGGCCGTTTATAGCTTCAACTGGAAAGAACACAGGTGAAGTGCCGACTTGACCGTAAAAATTCTTCGACTACTCGTGAATAATTATCGATTTAATTGCAATTT
>CADDZS010000018.1 GCA_902812485.1 archaeon | reverse complement strand
CTCTTAGTCCTTTGTCCCTCGCCGATCGAGTCGCTTGTCTCATTTTTGTCGGACTGTCCAGCGCTTTTCATCTCACCGAGTTGGCTAACTACGGCCTCATCACTTTTTCCCTTTTCTTGCGTTTCAGAAGTAGCCTTCTCAGCTTGAGAGCTTGATTTTTCTTCTATCTTTTGAGATTCGTCTTTTGCGGGTTCTACTTCGACCTCCTCCTCCTCGAGCTTTGGCAGGGAAATAGTTACAAGACCGTCCTCATCCTTTGACATTTTTACCTTGATTTTTCGCGGAGGACGAGTAATTCCTCTCATCCACAAAGTTTCATTCAGATCACTTTCAATCCTAATCTCAGATGATTTCATGTGGCGCTCAGCAAACTCTTTCAGAATGTTGATGGCACGCACAGTCCTCCTATATTTGGGGGACACCCATGCCCTTGAAAGTTGAACCGTGTATACTCTTTCTGTCTCTGAACCGCTCTCTGACAATCCTTGAAGACCTCTCCATTCAACTATGTTCTCATTTCACGTTGAGCTTCTGTCTTCTCCACTGACGTTGCTGAGGATGAGTCCTTACGCTTTGTTTTGTCTTCGCAATCACCCATGTAGGAACAGGATAAGCTTGTCTTCTCATCTTCAACAGTCTCTTCTTTACGCCAGATGTTTTCTTGCTCAAGGAATGAAAGCACCAATTACTTCCAATTTATTTTGAATTCTCTTTTTGGCTTTTGATATGTGCTCAGCAGCTGTTTCAATTCCTCATCGCTTACTTGTTTTCTAAGGCGACCACTTGCGGCTAGTTGAATTATTTGGTTTTCTATCGACTCAGCCAAGTCAGGCTTTACGATTCTTATTGTTCCCAGTCTCTGCCTTGCTTCGCTTGTGAAAACTATTCTGAGCATTTGTTCACGAGCAGCTCGAGATTGGCGCTCTTGTTCAGCGCTCTTCTGCCTTTCCGAAGTGGCTGAATCTGTCCTAGTTTGTTCCTCCGCCAACTCAAATCATCCTACCCAGTAATATTATCATGTTACAAGTTTCAGTTTGAAATAATCCCGATTTCAAATTATTTATTTGTGTTAGCCTTTACGCATAACGGGCAAGCTCAGGTCTGGATTTAGCCATCTCTTTCAAGAGCTCTGTGCTCTGTCTATCCACGAGACTCATTCCCTTTCCAGTAAGTATCCTACCTCGTTTACCGTACTTTGCTACGTAACCCGCAGCTTCGAGCTGTTGCAGTGGCTTCCTGATAGAAGAGCCACCAGCGTCCCTATGATGGGCAGGGTAGTATCCCACTTCCTTCCCTCCTCCATATTCGCTTTCAAGCCTCGCTAAACCAATCGGCCCATGAATGTAGATCTTTCTTAGAAGGGAAGCACACCGCGTGTACCACCAATCTCTCTCTTGCGGCCTCCTCATGGCATGTGAACCAGTCTTCGAAAATGAAGTCCAAGGAGGCGGCGAAATCTGAGAAACATGCTTTAAGTGCTCGGCAATTCGATTGATCAAAAGATCTGGTGGAACATCATAAGCCGTGGGCATATACTATCAAAACACAACTCCTGCATTTTCTTAGCTTAAGAGAAACAAAGAACCGAAAATCTTTGGGCGAATCCGGTTAAAGTTCTTTTTGCTGAATTACCCTATTTTAGTTTTGGGAATGATTTTCCGATAGGTTTTTCCACAGTACAAGCAAGTGATGTTGATACTCTTCCTTTTCCTGCTGAACCTGTATCTCGAATGTTGCAGTAACGGGAGGATGAAGCGCTTACACTTTCTGCAGAAGAAGAGCAGACGATAGGGCCCAAGCCGCACGTTGTGCCTTGTGGCTATTCTCCAAGCAAGAGTAGCAGTCTGTTCCGCCAAGTCTGGATCCTTCAAGCTGAGTTGCTTAGCGGTTTCTAGAAGCTTCCCGATTTGATACTGGGCGATTCTGCGCCTTTTCTGCTTGAGTGACTCGAATTTCAAATGAGTGATCCGAGATCTATTGCTCCCCCGTACAAATCCATATTTTGGCAGAGAGGCTGTGTCACCTTCTTAGCAAGCATTCTATTTCCAACAAATGAAAGAGAAGGAAGGAGTGAGAGGAAATTTGAAAAACGTACTACATATGCTAGCTGTGTTTTCGAGAATTCGAGGAGCCATTTCTTTTTCCTTTATTATCATCGTCTTTCTTCTTTTTAGCACCATCCAAAAGATAACGCCAGTTCAAAACCAACGACCCAGGATGAGATGCTCTGTATTCGTCAAGCCTTGATATGCTTGTCCGCTCAGGTGCCTTCAGGATGCTTTCAGGGCTCTGATTCGCCGTTTCTGCCAATTCATTCAATATCGTCGCATACTGGTCGAGAAACTCAACTGGTTCAGTCTCAGTCGGTTCTATCATCAAAGCTTCATCCACGATCAGAGGAAAGTATACTGTTGGTGAGTGATTGCCTGAGTCAAGAATTGCCTTTGAAATGTCTCCAGCTGAGACTCCGGTCTTCCTTTTCAGAGGGGAGGCGCTCACGACGAATTCGTGTTTTCTCGATTGATCGATGGAATATCTTAGCGAATAATATCTCCTATCGAGCTTTGAGAGCAAATAGTTTGAAGCTAGAACAGCTTGCTCTGACACAGTCTTCAGTCCATCTTTCCCGAGCGAAAGTATGTAGCAATATGCCCTGAGAAGAACGCCCACGTTGCCGTAAAATGACTTGATACGACCGATCGACCTTGGCCTGTTGTAGTCGAATCCGTAGCCTTCTCCTCCTTTTCTAACGATCACAGGGACCGGAAGATACTCAGAAAGTTTGTCAACAACTCCAACAGGGCCTGCGCCTGGTCCTCCACCTCCATGTGGAGTAGCAAAAGTCTTGTGAACATTCAAGTGCACTATGTCAAAGCCCATCTCCCCGGGCTTGACCCGTCCCAACAGAGCATTCATGTTTGCTCCATCGTAGTACATCAGTCCACCAGCATCGTGTACAATACAAGAGACTTCACCGATTTCACGTTCAAATATTCCAAGCGTATTCGGAACAGTCAGCATCATTCCGGCAGTTCTTTCCGATACCACCTTCTTGACGGCCTCAGCTGTCACGATTCCTCCTTCTGAGCTCGGAATCTTGACCACCTTGAAGCCCGCCATTGCAGCACTTGCAGGATTTGTTCCATGAGCTGAATCAGGGACGAGCATCTCGTCTTTCTTTGAGGAATAGCCGCAGTCGTTCAGAAAATTCCTGATGATGAGAGCCCCAACGAATTCTCCTTGTGCTCCAGCGGCAGGGGAAAGCGAAAAGGCGCTCATACCAGTTATCTCGCAAAGCAAAGATTGCAGCTCGTAGAGAATCTCGAGTATCCCCTGCACGGTTTGTTCGTCCTGGTAGGGATGAAGGCCTGAGAACTTCGGATTCTTGGCTATCCTTTCAGAAACTTTGGGATTGTACTTCATTGTGCAGCTTCCAAGAGGATACATACCCAAATCTATCCCAAAGTTCATCTGAGAAAGTCGCACGTAATGCCTCACTATCTCTGGCTCAGAAACTTCCGGGAGAAGCAGATCAGTCTTTCTTCTCATTTTTTCAGGAATCAGGTTTTCAGGACGATCCTCGTTGATTGCAGAGAGGACTTCTGGCTTTAGCTCTGGGAGTGAGAAGGCCTGCCGTCCAGATTTGGACATCTCTATGAGAAGTGGTTCGTTCCACGATGCTTGATGATATTTTTTCATAACTGGTTCTCCATTCTTAGAAATTTATTCCCTTTCATCTATCTGGGACAGAGCATCGACTAGTGTTTGAACATCTTCAGGAGTGTGAACTTCACTGAAAGAGAAAAGGGAGACATTAGAAAGATCCGGATAGAATCTTCCAAGAGGGATGCCTCCCAAGATCTTGTGTCTTGCAAGTTTGGCTGGAAGCATTTGCGAATTCAGTCTTGTTTTTACGGTCAAATCGCAAAAGAAAGAACCGCTGAAGTAAGGACATTCCATGCCTCTTTCAGACAGAAGTTTCTGAGCATAGTGAGAGTTCGCAAGACACAGACTTCCGAGCTTTTTCATTCCTTCGGGTCCCATCGAGGATAGATAGACGCTCACGGCAAGAGCAAGAAGAGCTTCGTTCGTGCAGATGTTTGAAGTAGCCTGCTCTCGTCTTATATGCTGTTCCCGTGTTTGAAGAACCATAGTGTAGCCTTGCTTCGAATTATCCTTTGAAACTGTCTGACCAATGAGACGACCCGGCATCTGGCGAAGTAGCACAGGATCCTTCTTTGTGGCAAATATTCCAATGAGAGGCCCGCCGTAATTTAGAGGCAAGCCAAGCGGCTGTCCGTCTCCTACTACTATGTCTGCACCGTACTCTCCTGGCGGCCGCATCAGCCCCAGCGTGGAGGGGTTCACGCCAACTATCAGTAGCGCATTGCGCTCGTGACAAAGCTGAGATAATTCATCAACGCTTTCCTCGATTATTCCCAGGAAATTGGGATTTTCAATGTAAAGCGCAGCACTATCGTGATCGACAACCGAGTGAACCGAGCCGTAATCCGTGTTGCCAATCTTCGGGTCGAAGTCAACTTCCTTTACATCGATGGAAGCCGGGTAGCAATATGTTCTCAGTATTGCAATCCTTTCGGGGGATGCCCCCCTAGAGACAACAATCTTCCTTTTTCTGGTTACCCTAAAGGCCATCCTTCCAGCCTCCCCAAGAGCAGTTCCCCAATCGTACATCGAACTGTTTGCCACCTCCATTCCAGTTAGCTCGCAGATTTGGCTCTGATATTCAAAAAGAGATTGGAGCATTCCTTGGCTTATCTCAGGTTGATAGGGAGTGTATGAAGTGTAAAATTCATTCCTTGATATGATCTCAGTTACTATGGAAGGAGTGTAATGCAACCATGCACCACCCCCCAAAAAATTGAGATACTCTGGCGGGGAGAAGTTTTTTTCAAGTTTCGATTCTACTTTTCTCTCAAGTTCGATTTCGCTTATGGCATCTGGAATCTTGAGGCCTCCCTTGATACGTAGAGATGAAGGAATATCTTCGAAGAGATCCTCAACGCTTGTCAATCCCAAACTTTTCAGCATGTTGTCCTTGATTTTCTCAGCTGAATTGGGAACAAACCTGTGGATTGTCATGTTAAGCAAAACCCGCTAATGAGCAATGTGTGTTCGAGCTTCGTTTGAAATTGAGTTTAAACTAATCGGAAGCTTTTGCCTCCTACGATGCAATTCATAAGATTACTCAGAAGATTGGTAACCTCATTTACACGTCTATTATTCAGCCAGCTATACTCTTGGCTTGACGTTTTCAGATGGCTATTCCAAAACTTGTGGTTGATTACGGGGGAAGAGACTCTCTTGGTTGCTTCTGCGGAAAGTCTTTAAAAGCGAATGTGATGGGATTGGTTGTTTCTCGGAGCTATTCGGTTAAGGGATGAATCGCGCCTCGCTTTTTACTCTAATGATCTTGCTGACTGTCGTGGTAATTTCTTCGATCAGTTCGCCGCTTGCTCCAGCTTCAAATGGGGTTAGCCTGCCGAAGAGCGGATACAGCCTTGAGAGCAGGATCATACTGAACCAGTTTGGCCAAGTCTATGTGAACGAGACCCTCATCGAATCTGTCAATGCCACATCTGCTCTTCAATCGATTACCATGGGTTTTCCACAACAATATTCGGGGCACATTTTCGACATTCGTGCCACCTTGAATAAAGGTAGTGGAAGTATCTCAAATCTGACTGTTGTTCAAGGAACTTTAAACAATACTCTGACTGCAACGATTCAACCTTCGCTCTCTCCCAAACAATCAGCCAGCGTCTCTCTCACTTTCTACGTTTTGAAGATCTACAGACCCATCAGTAATTCATCAGGAAATTATCTTGTTGCTCCAATAGTTTTTTACCCGGCGATCAACGTGCATCTTGACAGCATCAGTTCCCAAATGGAAACTCTTTCAACCTCCTTCACAATTGCAAATGGAACAGTGGATGGATTCAGCCATACAGTTGCAACACCTCTCGAAACTTGGAGCTATTCAACGAACAATGTAACAAGCGAGGCGATGTCTTTCGGAAACATCTTGATCAGCTTGAGTGGTAATGACGCTGGAGAGCTCGACTTTCAGAACATAACCCGAGTGATTTCAGTCAATTCTGAAGGGCGGGTAATAGTTAATGATTATGTTAAGGTATCAAATCTAGGGTCAAATACTGTATCGAGTCTGCCATTTGATGTTCTGACTTCTGGGCCTGTCACAATTCTTCCAAGTGTTCAACCTCCCCTGAGCAACATACAGACTCTCAATCTTACAGGAGGGGAAGTGTCTCTGAGTTCTATAAACGGAGTGGGGATAGAGCCCAACAGCTCGATCTCGTTTACTATGCAATATCCATTGTCGAACTCGTACTGGCAGTCGTCGCATGGGCTTTATCGAGTATCAGTTCCCGTTAAGCTTCCAGTAGATGCGTTTGTTGATTATTATTCTGTAAAGATCGAACTACCTTCAGGGATATCTCTCGAGTCGCCAGTTCCTCAGACCTACACAGCGACTCAAGTCTCTAATGTTTCGGCACTTCTAAGTTTCTCATACAGGCAAGGGATAGGATCAGCTTTTGGGTTCGCAATGCCAATCGCAATAATCACTTTCGTAGTCGCGCTTGCAGCAGGACTGTTATTTAGGCCGCGTGGTGGAACAATCCTCGAAGAAATCGAGTCAAAGATCGAAGAACTCGTGAAAGTTGTTGAGGAAAAAGTCTCAGGGACTAACGACGTTCTGTCAGACCTCAAAGCCGCAGGTGCATCGTTAACAAGGAGCGATCTTTTGACCTCTCGCGCTAGAATTGAGGATGTAAGGACAAAATCGGGAAGCCGGATTGCCTCGCTACGCACAGAGATTCTTACAATGTCACCAGGGTCTCAGGGAGCACTCACTCAGCTTTTATCAAGTGACAGAGAATTCGACCGCTCAGTCAGAGACATCTTGAATACGTATGATCAGTTCGTATCAAAGAGGATGAAACTCGAAACTTTCGAGAGAGTCAGGTCAAGCAATGAGCGAAGAATACAAGATGCCGCAAACTCACTTCTCGACAGCGTTCGTGCAGTCAAGCGTTCTCAAGAAGTATAGTACTGTCCCGAAGGGATTTTGTTCCTCTGCTTTCTGTGGGCATGACCACATTCAGCTTCAAGACACTATCATGACAGCAAGATTAGATAATTAGGAGACATTGAACATCAAAAAAAGTAAAGTTCCAAACTGAAACAAGAATAGAAAGCTAATTTTGGCGAATATGAATTCAACATAGATCTTTACAAGAGGACTTGGGATCTTCACTTTTGAATTCTCCCAAAGAGCAGCTAAGAAAGAGATTTTCATCGGAGCCCGAAAAGTACTACAGGGTTTCGCTCTTTGACGAAATTGGGTTCCTTCGGAAGAAATGTCCCAGATGCAATATGCACTTCTGGACTTTGGATGCGAACAGAGTAACTTGCAACGAACAACCCTGCGAAAGCTACTCATTCATAGGAAATCCGCCGACTAAAGAGAGGCTTGGATACATTGAGGCTTGGCAAAGAATACGATCCTACTTCTCAAACAAGGGTCACCACATACTTCAACGTTATCCAGTGGTTTGCAGGTGGCGGCCTGATCTATACTTTACGATCGCTTCAATTGTTGACTTTCAGAGAATAGAGTCAGGAAAGGTCGTCTTTGAGTTCCCTTACAATCCTCTAGTTGTTCCACAGATGTGCCTCCGCTTTTCTGACATTGCAAATGTTGGGATGACCGGCCGGCATAGTACTTCCTTTTGCATGATTGGTCAGCAAGCTCTTGCCAATGAGCAAGGGTATTGGAAAGATCGCTGCATTGAACTTGATTACGAACTGCTCACATCCGTATTCGAAATCCCGAAAGACGAGATTGTCTTCAAGGAAGACGTCTGGCTGGGCTATGGAGCGTTTGGATACAGCTTGGAATACTGCGTCGCTGGACTCGAACTTGGGAACGCCGTCTTTACAGCCTTCGAAGGCGAACCTGAAAGATTTTCAGAGCTGAAGGAAAAAGTGGTCGACATGGGGGCTGGCTTGGAACGCTTTGCTTGGATTTCGCAGGGAACCTCTAATAGCTACGATGCGGTCTTCCCTCAGGTCATTGAGAAACTTGAAAATTCAATCGCAACCGAGCTTCCAAAAGAAGAGTTTTTGGAGAAGTACTTTGAACTTGCGGGAGGCCTTGATGCCGAGCAGTTTCGCGGGGGCCTTGACGCTATTTCGGACGCGCTTTCAAAGTCGCTGAGTTTACCATCTTCAGATTTCAAGAAGAATGCAAGTCTACTTCAAGCTTTCTACTCGATAGCCGATCACACCCGAACGCTGGCTTTTGCGATAGCAGATGGCGCGCTTCCAAGCAATGTCGGAGGCGGCTACAACCTCAGAGTTATCTTGAGGAGAGCTCTTGATTTTGCGGAAATGTTGGGCTTGCAAGCTCCACTTTCGGAAGTCGCAATCTGGCATGCAGACTCCCTTGAGAAAATGTATCCTGAGCTAAAGGAGCATTTGGAAGACATCAAAATTGTCTTCAGTGCGGAGGAACAGAAGCACAAGAGTACGAAGGCCAGGTCTTCGAGTCTTCTAAGCTCGTTAGCCAAAGCCGGAAGAAAGATAGACCTTCAGAAAATGGTTCAGCTTTATGACAGCGAGGGTATAACGCCGGAGACACTAGTAAGACAAGGGATCGCCGACTCGGTTCCTGCGGACTTTTACTCTGCGCTCACGAGTCGTCATCTCACGCAGAAGCAAAAGGCTGAGGTAGTAGAAGAGGGGCAAGCAGGATGGCCGAATATCTCCGAAGTGGAGGGCCTCCCCGAAACTAAATTGCTCTTCTACGAGAATAGAGACCAATTTGATTTCAAAGCACTTGTGCTGAAAATCATTGGAGAAAAGTATGTCGTCCTGGATCAAACTGCCTTCTACGCAAGAGCCGGCGGACAAGAGCCTGATCACGGAACTCTGGCGGGTTATTCAGTTACCGATGTCAGAAAATATGACAAAATAATCGTCCATCAGCTTTCCAATCCTTGCGAAGGAAAAATTCGTGTCGGAGACACAGTTACAGGTAGAGTCGACCGCTCCCGTAGAGAGAAAATAATGCGACACCACACAGCGACTCACATTGTAAACGGAGCTTCAAGGAAGGTTATAGGTTCGTGGGTGTGGCAACATTCAGCATTCAAAGACGAAGACATGGCGAGGCTTGATATCACTCATTTTTCAAAAATCACAAGAGAGCAGTTACTAGAGATCGAACGCATTTCAAATGAAATAGTAAGAAATGACTTGCCCGTTTCAATCTCATGGCTGCCACGTTCTGAGGCGGAACAAAAATATGGATTCCGACTATACCAAGGTGGAGCAGCACCAACCAAATTGCTAAGGATAGTTGGCATTGACAACTGGGACGTTGAAGCTTGCGGTGGGACGCATTGCTCCAGAACTGGAGAAGTTGGATTAATCAAAATAACGCGTACAGAGCGAATCCAAGACGGAGTAGAAAGACTGGAGTTCGTTGCTGGCGAGCCTGCGATCAAGTATATCGAGATGCAAGAAACGCTGTTGCTCGATTCTGCTTCGGAGCTTCAAACCACACCTGAAAGGATCTATTCAGTAATCTCAGCTCTCAAAAGTAGCGAAGAGTCTTATCGCAAGAGGGCAAAGTCTGCTTCTTCTAAGCTCGCCGAAATGATGGTGCCACTAGTGATTAACTCTAGCCGCCATTTGAAGAAAGGAGTCAAAGCGTATGTTTCCTTCGAAAAGGAAGAGGAAGGATTAAACAGCGAGTTCCACATTCTGCTAGGAGAAAGAGTAGTAGTTTCGGAACCGCTAGCTGTTTACATCGGAATTTCACCTGAAAGGGAGAGAACAAGAATCATAGTATTTGTGGGAGAGCGTGCTAGGGAAAGCGGAGTAAATGCAGGCGCACTTGCAAGAGAGATATCAAAATTGATTGGTGGGTCTGGTGGAGGGGACGCAAGATTCGGACAAGGTGGAGTCCAGAAAGTTCTCACAGAGAACAACGAACTTCCAGACATCTATTCACTAGTAGAGAGAATGATTTCTTGATCAAAACAACTATGCAAGTCAGTGTCGTTCCTCATTGATTACAAAATTCTTGGTTTGTCCGCGCAGCATTCCTTAACGGGCAAGGGCTCTGATTACAGAGGAGGCGAAAACTACGCAAGATATTCCAGTCGAGAAGAAATGGACGGCTATTTGGGAATCTAGCCGAATTTTCGAAGCAGACCCTGACCCTAAGAAGAAAAAGTTGTTCGTGACAGTACCCTTTCCATACATGAATGGCCCGCTACACATCGGTCATGCATTCACAGCTACTCGAACCGATGTCTATGCCCGGTTCAGGAGAATGCAGGGATACAATGTTCTCTTTCCTTGGGCTTGGCACTGGACTGGCCAACCGATAGTCGCGGCAGCGGAAAGACTAGCAAGGGGAGACCCTGCAATGATCAGAGAATTTGTAGAAATTGATCATGTTCCAAGAGATCAACTCGACAAATTCTATGATCCGAAATACATGGCTGAGTATTATACGAAGGCAGGTCAGGAGGTCCTCAGGCAGCTTGGGATTTCAATAGATTGGAGAAGAACCTTTCACACCACTGAACTCGAGCCCACCTTTAGCAAATTCGTAACATGGCAGTACTCAAAGCTCAGAGAAAGCGGCTATGTAGCTCAAGGGACGCACCCCGTGGTTTGGTGCCCAAGAGATCAAAGTCCGACTGGCGATCATGACAGACTGCAAGGCGAAGGAGTCACATGGGAAGAATACACTCTCATCCTCTTTCAACTAGACAATTCGGAAGGAGAAGAGAAAGATTCGCAAGTTTTTCTGCCTGCCGCAACATTTCGCCCTGAAACAATATTTGGTGTCACGAACATTTGGATAAATCCTGACTCTAAATACGCCGAGATTCTCTTTGGAAGCGGCGAGAAATGGATAGTAAGCATAGAAACGATTCCAAAGCTGAGCGACCAACTCAAGAAATTTGAAGTTACACGCGAATTCTTTGGAAGGGAGCTTATTGGAAAGAGAGTGCACCATCCGATCAAATCAGGTATCAAGCTCATCATCTTGCCAGCCAAATTCGTGAATCCAAATAGTGGCACTGGGGTTGTGTATAGTGTCCCGGCACACGCACCTGTGGATTATGTCGCGTTGCGAGATCTGAAAAAGGACGGTGGAATGATGGCTTTCTTTCACTTGGAACCAAAGGAAATCGAAGCCATTTCTCCCATTCCGCTGGTTCGAACGGAAGGAATGAGTGATTATCCAGCGGAAGAGATCGTGGAAAGACTTGGAATATCTGATCAGTCAGACCCCAAGCTCCTGCTTGCGACCGAGGAGATTTACAAGAAGGAATTCCACAGTGGCTCTTTGAATGAAAACTGCGACCAGTATAGGGGAATGAAGATTTCCGAAGCAAAGAAACTGATTATAACTGAATTAAGATCTCGAGGGCTGGCAGATGTGCTCTATGAACTTCCTGAACCAGTCGTCTGCAGGTGCATGACTCCATGCACAGTTAAAATTCTCGAAGATCAGTGGTTTCTCCGTTACTCGGATAGAAATTGGAAGAAACTTACTCATGAATGCATAGACAGTGGACTTGTCTTTCCAGACAGTATAAGGCAGCTCCTACATGACACTGTGGAATGGCTTCAGGACTGGCCGTGCGCAAGGCGAGTTGGGCTAGGAACTCCTCTCCCTTGGGCACGAGGTTGGATAATTGAGACTCTCAGCGATTCAACAATCTACATGTGTTTTTACACGATAAAGGCGGCGCTGGATAGACTTCAAATTACAGCTGACAAGCTTTCGGATGAGTTCTTCGACTATGTATTTCTTGGCCGAGGGGAAGCGGAGAGTGTAGCTTCCAGAACTGGGATCGATCCCAAGGAGGTTGAAGCTATGCGCTCCGAGTTTCTGTATTGGTACCCTGTCGATCTCAGAAATTCTGCAAAGGAACTTCTGACAAATCATCTTGTCTTCTATATATTCCATCACGTGGCTTTCTTCCCTAGATCTCTTTGGCCACGCTCAATTTCTGTGAACGGAATGCTATCAGTTGACGGAACCAAGATGAGCAAAAGCAAAGGAAATGTGATCACGATTTCCGCTGCAGTTTCAGATTTCGGACCAGACGTACTGAGGGCAACCGTAATCTCAGGGGCGGAAGGACTAGATGATCTTGATTGGAAAAGAGATTATGCTCTAGATATGAAGAATAAGATAGAGTCTCTCAAAAATTTCGTAATCTCCTTGCAGAGCAAGTTTCTTGTGGAAAGAATCTCTTCAGAGGCTCGCAATGAGAAAGTGATTTCCCACCCGGACATGTGGTTTGAGGACCAGATTCAGAGACATGTAAAACGGGTAAATCTTTCGCTTGAAGCGTTAAAGACTAAATCAGCATTTCAGGAAGCATTCTACGCCTACTGGAATACAATTCGTAGATACTTGAGTCGGAGTCATCATCCTGATCCAGCTCTCGTCAGGTACGGAATCGACACATGGATTAGGCTTCTTTCTCCATTCATTCCTTTCACTTCGGAGGAGCTCAATTTCAAGATGGGGAACACAGATCTGGTGTCTGCATCCGATTTTCCGAGAGAGGAAAAGGCGAAATATCATCCTGAAGCTAAAATTTCTGAGCTCCTGTTAGAAAGACTTCTAGAAGATGCTCAAAAAATATTCAGATTGATAGCGACAAAACCTTCGAAACTATATGTCTACACTTCTTCCCATTGGAAGCACGAATTGATGAAAATGGCTCTTACAAAGAGAAAAGAGGGAGCGAAAACATCACAAATAATTGAACAATTCTTCTCGTCAAATCCCTCTGTATCTAAAAAAGAAATCGCAGAGTTTCTACCTAAGCTTTTGAGGCTTGCAAACGATCTAGGGGACGAATTCTTCGCGGACCTCAATGATTCAGGATGGTCAATTTCGAGGGCGGAAGGAAAAGTTTATGAGAGCTCCGCCGATTTTCTGAAAGATAAGCTAGGAATGGAAATCATTGTAAGCTCCGAAGAGGACCCAAATAAATATGACCCGATGAAAAAATCGAAACAAGCTCTACCCTTCAAACCTGCCCTGTTTATCGTGTAGTAACTGAACATTGTTCCAAAGCGCGTGCCCCATCCTTCTTTGAATCTGACCTCACCTTGGAGTAAAGATACTGCTGTGCATACCCTGAGTACTCCCCAAATTTGCGCCGCATCAATTTTGAAATCATGAAGTATCTCTTCGGAGTTAAAGAAAAGTGGCCACTCAGCCCGGCTCTTTCAAGCTCATACGAAAACCTAGAACGAATGCAGCGCAGGATCCAAATATCGATTGGGAATGCTTCGGTTCTATGAGCAGAAAATAGAGCAAAACAGTCTGCTACCTTGGGGCCGACTCCTTGGGTCAAATCCGAAACGCTGCTCATAAGGGAGTTCCGAATTTCTTGCAAGTCGCATCTCGTGAGCCTCTCCAAATTGAGTTCGCCTGTTGCGACCTTACTTGCTACGAATTTAATGTATTTCCAACGAAAGCCAACAGAGCAACTCATCAACTCTCTTTTCTTTGCTCTTGAAAGCCTTTCTGCTTCAGGAAACGAATAGAAGGTAATCCCTCGGTGCACACCCAATTTCCTTCCGAAATTTCTCGAAAGTTTGTCAATCATAGATCTAATAGCTACTATATTCGAATTCTGAGAACAAACAAATGAAATCAGGCACTCCCAAGGATCTTGGGTAAGTATTCTCAAGCCGCTGTTCTGTTCCATTGCGACGCGCAGAAATGGATCATCTTGAGGTAGTTGCGCTTTAATTTTGGAAAGGTCATCAGAAAACGAAAAGTACGAAGAGACGGTATCTTCGAAATTGGATTTCTCGCGATTGCAAGGGAGAATTTGGGTGATGTGCTGACCTCGTATTTCGAAAAGTACTCCCTTCACAACTCCAAGCCACAATTCCCTATCTCCATCATGATTCAACCATCTAAAAGCTTGGCCGCAGTTGAAAGTTCTTTCTGCATTGAAATCAGGAATGAAAATTGAATTTGGCAAGGACTGCCTGAGCATTCTTCATTCATCACTTTGGGAAACATCGATGTAGTAACGAATCCCCAGCTAAAGAGTTCTTCGGGGAAACTTGGATATTGTGAGGCTCTATCCAACTCCCAAATCCTCTAGGAAAGAGCCACTATCTTCAAGCATGCCAACGCCTCCCTACTTTTCAACTTTGAGATCATGTTGCGAGGAATATCTAAAGAAGCGGCGCTACATTTGATTGCGCAAGTCCTAGGGCTAGTGAAATTCGAACGTCTAAACACAACTTCGTAACTGTCATCAAGCGAAAGCCTTGGATCTCCATGCCCGTAAAAAGCGAATCTCTCCGTACCCACAGTTAATTCAAGGCGAAGGGCACCGCCACTCCGAATATGTCTGCGAAGATTTTCATTCAAGTCTCCGCACCCCTTGTCGGCCCCGACTCCTATTACGCAGTCAGCGCGCATGGAGATAGCGTTATCACGAGTAATTTCAATCGTCGTCGGATGAAGGGCTCTGACATTCTCATGTCCCCTAAAAACTATCTCATCCGAGATCACTTCGTCATTTGATGTCATGTATTTGAGATTTCATCTTTTTTCTCCTTTTTTTGTGTGTGAAACTTTTTGAGTGTTTTCCTTGTTAAGCGAAGTCAAGTTACTGCGACTGAGTTCATTGTCGGCGCTCTGTAAGACTTAAATCTGCGATAGGAAAATTTTTGCTATGTAGGTTCTATTTCCATGTTCCCAGCAGCAGCAGGCTACGACAGGGCGATTACTGTATTCTCCCCGGATGGGAGGTTGTATCAAGTTGAATATGCTATAGAGACGGTCAGAAGAGGTACTCTCGCCGTAGGAGTGAGAACCAAACAATCAGTTATACTCGCAGTAGAAGAAAGGCCAAGAAAGCTCCAGACGCCGGGAGAAACTCAGAAGATCTTTCAAGTTGATGATCACTTAGGAGTGGCGGCTGCAGGCTATATACCTGATGCGAGAGTTCAGGTCGACCAAGCTAGGATCGTCGCCCAGAGTAATAGACTGGTCTACGACGAGCCGGTTGATGTCGAAACAGTAGCCAAAAGACTTTCAGACATGTCTCAGCAGTACACCCAGTATGCTGGTGTGAGACCTTTTGGAGTGTCGCTTATAATTGCAGGAGTTGACTCCAACGGTCCTCAGCTTTATCTCACAGACCCCAGTGGGACTTACGTTGGCTACTATGCGATAGCTATAGGTGCTGGAGCGGATCAAGTCGCGGAGTACTTGGAGCAAAGATACAAGGAAGATATCACGACTGACGAGGCATTGACTCTGGCTGTGGAATCGATTTATCTTGTTAGTGAGGACAAGGTCGGTACTCGGCATATCAAGATGGCCGTTATACCTTCAGACACGAAACAAATGAGAAGGTTGACTGAGCAAGAAGTAGAGAGTTACGCAGAAAGGGCAAAGTCTAGAGTGCCAAAGGCTCCATCTTGACCTAGAAGATCAGAAAAATCCCAAATGGGTGATCACAGCAAAAGCACTTCGTAAATTAGGAACTTTGGCGAGAGGTTTCAAGCCTTAATTTTTTTATTTGCAAAGGCTTAGAATCATCGATTTTCTCATTCTTATTGGTCACATGGATTTCAAACTGGCCAAACTTCACTTGGAAAGCATCTTAGTAAATTGTCTTCAAAATTCTCAACCGTCCGCCTCACGATTGACGGCGAACATTTTGAAATACTGGTTCATCCAGATCCAGCGCTTGACTTCAAGTTCGGAAAGAAGGTGGACATTTCTCAAGTAGTGGCAGTTGATGAAGTCTACTCTGATGCTTCCAAAGGTCTTCGGGTTCCATCGGAAAAACTTCAGAAACTTTTCAAAACAAATGACTTTCTTCAAATTGCTGAATCAATTCTGCGCAAGGGAGATCTCAATCTTACAACCGAGCAGCGAAGAAAGCTTGTTGAGGAAAAGAAGAGACAGATAATTTCTACAATTGCAAGAAATTACGTCGACCCAAGAACAGGGCTACCTCACCCCCCTCTGAGGATCGAGCAAGCCATGGCTGAAGTTCGGATTTCGATCGATCCCTTCAAGGATGTAGGTGAGCAAACAAGGGTGGTGGTCGATCAGCTTCGTGCAATCCTCCCATTGAAGTCCGAGAAGATCAAACTGTTGGTAAAAGTGCCTGCTCAATTTGCACCCCAGTCTTATGGAGCGCTCAAAGGGGTCGGAGAGATTCAAAAGGAAGAATGGGGGAGCAATGGCGACCTAACCCTGGTTATAGAGATACCAGCTGGAGTCCATACGACTGTTTTGGATCGCCTAGGCTCGTTGACAAAGGGAACTGCGCAGGCCTCAGTCGTGCGTTGATTGAATTAATCAACCTTTAATTACGATTACGAGCGAAGTGTTTCAATGTGCAAGATATTAGGAGAAAATATGTAATCCCTGGAGAAGTCGTAGCACGGGGAAACCTGAGAGCCGAAGCCAACGTTATTCGGCGAGGCGATAAGATAATCTCCACAAGAGTTGGAATGGCAGAGATAGGTCACGATGTTGTAAGGGTTGTGCCCCTTTCTGGCCCCTACATTCCAAGAATCGATGACCTCGTTGTAGGTAAGGTGATAGACTATAGCGCTTTCGCTTGGGAGGTAGATATCAACTCGTGTTTCTTTGGTATTTTGCCAGCCCAATCTGTTTTTGGTAGAGACTATTCTCCAGCAAGGGATTCATTGACTGAGAAGCTTGCGATTGGAGACATCATTGCAACCAAGGTAATTGCATTTGACAGGACTAGAGATCCTCTACTTTCAATAAGCGGTCCAGGCCTGGGTAGAATTCCACGCGGGCAAGTGATTCGAATATCACCTGCAAAAGTGCCACGTTTGATAGGCAAAAAGGGTTCTATGATTAGAGCTATCGAGAATGGATGCGGATGCAGGCTTTTGGTAGGTCAAAATGGCGTTGTAGTAATTGTTGGCTCCGCGGAAGGGATGCTCAAAGCAGTTCAAGCTGTAAATCTCGTTGAGGAAGAGGCGCATTCTGTTGATTTGCTTGAAAAAGTTGAAAAACTCATGGGGACAACCAGTTCCTTAAAGGAAGAGTCGAAGAGCTCAATCAGTCCCTCTCAGATTAAAGATGAACTCGAACCCGACGAAAGTAGCACATCTGTCGCAAAACCTAACGACAGTATCAAATCAATTGGGACAAGCACGTTACCAGACACCGACGTTTACGGAAATCAAACCTAGCTTTGAAATTGAAGCAATGCAATGCGGATTTGTATCTCAATTAAGATGATGGTTTCTTTTTTTGTTGTTGTCGTCGTCAAAGATCAGGCTGTTTCTTAGCTTTAACTAGGTTGTTCATTGGCTTCAATGAAATAGAAGTATCAAGAGAGAATTAAGAGGAAATGCTTCAATAGTTCCAAGATCGGAAGGAAAGAACAAGATAGGAGTGAATATGTAAATTGGGAAAACAAGGCGGTGACAGTACTTCTTTGATAAACTCCCAAGGGCTTAGACTGGATGGGAGAAGGTTTGACGAGCTCAGGCCAGTCAGTATAGAAGTGGGGGTTCTCAAGAATGCTGACGGATCCGCGTACATTCAGTTTGGCAAAAACAAGATCATGGCTGCGGTCTACGGTCCGAAGGAGGTTCATCCAAAGCATAGCGCGCTCGCGGACAGAAGCCTGCTTCGATGCAGGTATCACATGTCTCCATTTTCTACTGAGGAGAGGAAGAATCCAGCCCCTTCTCGGAGGGAAATAGAGATTTCCAAAGTGATAAGGGAGGCATTAGAACCGGCATTGATTTTGGAGGATTATCCAAGAACTGCAATCGATGTATTCGTCGAAGTTTTGCAGTCGGACGGAGGATCGAGATGTGCGGGGATAAATGCGGCCTCGGTGGCGTTAGCGGATGCAGGTATAAATATGAGAGACCTTGTTTGTGCTTGCGCAGCAGGAAAGATAGCTGGACAAATTGTGCTCGATATAGATGATACAGAAGACAAGGAGGGGCAGGCCGATCTTCCAATTGCGATCATGCCAACCTCAAATCGTGTTACTCTGTTCCAGCTTGATGGACAGTTGAGTAATGAAGAGTTCAGCAAAGCCTTCAATCTGGCTTTGGAGGGGTGTAAGTCACTCTATCAGATGCAGAGGGAAGCCTTGATCAGAAAGTATTTCGGCAAGGATGGTAACGAAGCAGGTGAGCAATAACTAGCAATGTCAGCAGTGAAAAAAGTTCTGGTTGTCGAGCAGCTCAAACGCACACAAATGAATGAACTTCTTGGGCGCGGAAAGCGTCTCGACGGAAGAAGCCTACTGGATATGCGGGACCTCAGTGTTACAACGAATGTAGTCGAAAAAGCTGAGGGATCTGCAAGAGTGAAGCTTGGCAACACTGAAGTGATAGCTGGGGTCAAAGTAAGCCTTGGGACACCGTTTCCTGATACACCAGATAAAGGCTTGCTAGTTGTAAGCGCGGAAGTCCTTCCTTTAGCTTCACCCTACGCAGAACCGGGACCGCCAGATGAGAGATCTATTGAGCTTGCACGTGTTGTGGACAGAGGCATAAGAGAGTCTGGAATGATTGATGTCTCAAAGCTTGTTCTCGAGGTTGGAAAGCACGTCTACGCTGTGTTTGCGGATGTAAGCGTACTCAATGTAGATGGGAATTTGTTCGACTCCACTTCTTACGCAGTGGTAGCGGCGTTGTTGACTACAAAAATACCAAAGTATGAAATATCCCCCTCAGGGGAGCCTGTGAAGTCGGAAGAAATGATTCCGCTCCCCATAACAACAGTTCCGATCTCCGTAACGATGGCAAAGATAGGTGATTATCTCATCGTAGATCCGACTTCTGAGGAAGAAGCAGTCATGGACGCGAGAATAACTCTCGTCTCCGATGACAAAGGCAATATTTGCGCGGGCCAGAAGGGTGAACCTGGCTTTCTGAGCATAGATCAGATACTTCTCGCTTCCCAGATCTGCAAGAGCAAAGGAGAAGAAGTCCGCGCAATAATCAATAAGGAGGTAGAAAGAGCGATTGGCGTTCCAAAGCAGTAGTGCTGGAGTTCCTGAGGGTGGAAATCGAAGGGGTTTAGGTGCCAAATATGGTGCAACAGTTAGGAAGCGCTACGGAAGAGTCATGAGTGTTTTGAAGAGGACAAGGCGTTGTCCATCCTGCGGGTCAACTAGGTTTCGAAGGAAGGGAGCTGGAATTTGGGCTTGCGCAACCTGCAAATATACTATTGCAGGAGAAGCCTATGATGTTCAGCTAGAAAAGATGTAGTTGGTAAGATATCTATTTATTAGCCAGTACCAAATTCCCATGGGAATTTGTTGAGTTGAAGAGGAGAGGGAGATATCAAACAGAAATGGGAAAATTATCAGGTACTCTTGACATTGAGATTTTTGCAAACAAGAAATTGATTAGGGCGTTAAATCTTGCGATGACACCCGAAACTAGATCGAATCATAAAAGATGCAATATTCGATTGAAAAAGAAAAGAGATGATGTCTTTGGAATTGAACTTTCTTCAAGTAATTTGGCTGGCTTGAGGGCAGGTTTGAATACGAATCTCAGATTGATTGCAGCGGCCGTCAAAACAGTAAATTCTGTTCCGGTAGCATCCTCTCATGATCTGTCAGTACATTCACAAAAAATTACGATAATACAAAGTGAATGGGATTTCTAAAATTGTCTGGAAATGAGGAACTCCCCCCCTGGCTGAAGGAGCAACTAGCTAGGTTCGAGCAGCTTCAGCAGAACCTTCAGGCAATTTTGGTTCAAAAGCAACAGGTGGAGCTAGAAGCTGCTGAAGTAGAAAGGGCGCTATCTGAGCTAAAAAAGGTCTCAGAAAATGATTCTGTCTACAAGAGTGCAGGTAACATACTGGTAAAAGCAGATCGAACCGAGTTGGTTAAGGAACTTGAGGAGAGGAAGGAATTAGCCAAAACTAGGACAACAGTTCTAGCAAAGCAAGAGCAAAGAGTGAGGGAAAATATCAATGAGCTTCAGTCGAAAATTGAAGAGGCGATTCGTGGGAAGCAAGGCGTGCCTCCCTCGCAAAGTGGCACTCTTCCAAGAGGGTCTTGATATATATCATCAAAAATTGATTTCCTGATCTTTTCTTTCCTATTCGTTTAAGATAGGTTTTGAAATTTTTTCCCTCCTTCTTCTATAAAATCTGGATTTTTCATCTCATGTTTTCAACTCTTAGGGGAAAAGGTTCCGCTAATTGGGAGAGCAAGCCAAAGGCCAAGAGCGCTTCGCTCTTCAAAGCTGGTTTGTCGAGAAGCTGCAGAATGCTCAAACTAAGGGCACACTGAGAATCCTGATTTTCAGCCACAGACAAGCGGACCCTGACTCATTATGTGCAGCTTTTGCTCTTGGAGAAATTCTGAAAGAATTGTATCGACGAATCAACCAAAACTCGGCAGTAGAATTATCTACTCATATAATTGCGCCACAGGGTGCAAGTCAGCTTGGAGAAAGGATTTCCCGGTCTCTAGGCATACAATATCAGGAATCCCTCGATGAACAGTCGGTTGCAAAGGCTGACCTTATTGCCGCAGTCGACGTAGGAGATCCGAAATTACTCGAACCTTACCTAGAGTGGATAGAGCGAGCCGAAGCTCCAAAGATAGTGATAGATCATCATGGAGACCAAGAATTTGGCAAACCCAAAAGTGTTTGGAGAATTTTTGACGAGGCTTGCATCAACGGTAGAGCAACATCTACATGCGAACTCATTGCTTTGGGGTTTTCACCCGATTTTCTTACTCGGAGTTCCGCACAAGCTTTAGTAGTTGGAATTATGTTTGATTCTCAGCACCTCGGGATTGCAACGAAGGAAACTCTCGAAGCTACTCTCGATGCAATTAGAGAAGGAGCAGAGATTACACTTGCGCGAGAGATGTTGAGATCACAGCCGGACAGATCAGAAATAATTGCTCGGATAAAATCAGCACAAAGGATTCAACACGTCGAGCTTGGCAAGTATCAAATCCTTAAGGTAGAGGTATCGAGCTTTCATGCGTCGGTTGCAAGAATGCTGATTGACATCGGAGGCGACCTTGGAATAGCTTTCGGGGAGCATGAAGGAGAAGCAAGACTCTCAGCAAGGAGCTCCCACCAGTTCGCGAGAGAGACGGGAATTGATTTGGGTTCTCTTTTCGAAGAAATTGCAGGCCTTCAAGGCCTCGGTAAAGAGATCATTGGAGGAGGGCATCCCACAGCTGCTTCTATCTCAGGGAAGGTGGACGCTTCGGTTTTAGCAGACTCTGTGATCGAGAAGATAAAAGCAAAGTTGGTCTACTAAAATATTAGTAGCTACAATAAATTTATTACCAGTCCGCACCAACGTTAATCCGTTCAATATGAACGAAGACCTTGGAGATACTAAAGCTGCTTTTTTTGATGGAAAGAAGAAAGAGCTCTCAAGGACAGCGAAGCTAACTGGCATCGCCTTGTTTTCTTCTGTAGCAATCGTACTCGGATTAACAGTCAAAATACCCTTCTTCCCAGCGAATACAGGGCTTTATTTTGAAATCTGGGAAATACCAATTGTAATTGCTTTTTTGATTATAGGCTGGGAATCCGGAATTTACGCGGCCTTGGTAAATTTCGTGGCCTTACTTCTAATATTCCCTGGCCAGATCCCGGCAGGTCCGCTTTACAATCTTCTGGCGGTAATCTCAATGCTGATCGGTGTGAACGCTGGACAATGGTTGGCAAGTAAGGCAAAGGGGCCAAATCCCGCTCTCCTCGTCTTTCTTGCCACTCTCTTTGGTGTCATCTTTCGCGTAGCCACAATGACAGTAGTCAATTCCCTTTTGGTACCTCTTCCTCCTCCGTTGGGTTTCAATATTCCCTTTCAAGGAGTACTTGCGCTGCTCCCGATTTACGCTTTATTCAATGCCATAACTGCACTTTACACGATTCCACTTGCATATGGCGGAGTTAGGGCGGTGGCTCTGCGATATCGACTGCGGACTCCCATCGCGTTAGAAAAATCTGGTTCTTAGAATATTCAAACGTAAAATGAGCTTGTGGGCGCAAAGACAATTTCTCATTGTCCGAAGATGGGTCGAAAGGTTAGTATTTTAAAGCAACTGCTGTTCAAGATTACAGCTATCGTATTCCCTTCAACTCTAGTATCTTTCCAATCTCTCTCAAGCATCATTTCAGCCAAGAATGGATGGCATGTATATCTTTGTACTCTGGAAACTCTCGGAATATCATTGAGATCAGAGGACTTTCGTTCCGATATCATGGGGCTGATCGTGATTCTCTTGAAAATGTGAATCTCGAAATCGGCGAGAGAGAAATAGTAGTCATAGCTGGTCACTCTGGCTCTGGCAAGAGCACACTCCTACGATGCCTGAACGGACTGATACCCTTTCAGCATTCAGGCACTTATGTCGGGGAGGTTCTTGTTGCTGGGAGGAAAGTCACAGAATCAAGAATGAGTGAGCTTGCAAAGAGCGTAGGATTCGTGTTCCAAAATCCAGAAAATCAAATTTTCATGTTCTCGGTGGAGCGAGATATTGCATTCGGCCTTGAAAATTTGGGTTTTCCGAGAGAAGAAATTCGAAGAAGGGTAGATGAAATCATGGATCTCCTCGGAATCAAGGGGCTCGCGCTTCGAGCTCCTCACGAGCTGAGCGATGGTCAGAAACAACGAGTTGCAATCGCGGGAGTGATGGTTATGCGCCCTGAAATAATAGTGTTGGATGAGCCGACTTCTCTCCTTGATCCCTTTGCGGCACGGGAACTACTACAGCTTATCTTGCGTTTGCGAAACGAGCTTGGAATGACTATTTTGATAGTGGAGCACCGGCTCGACCTTCTAACAAGGTTAGCTACTAGGTTGATAGTGATGGACAGAGGGAGAATAATGTTCAACGGCCAACCAGAGGTGATTTTGTCAGAAGAGGGACTTTCCAACTACGGTGTTCTAGAACCTACCATCGTCCGCTTGGCGAAGCAAGGCCGACTTAGAAGACCGGATGGCAAGATTCCACTCAACGTAGAGGATTTTCTCGAAGTTTCTAAGGCTGATTTGCTCAGGAAGAATGCCTCCAAGCCAATCATTCCCTTCCTCGATCAACATTCGAAGAACCCATACGAACCTCTCCAAGAGATCGCGGAGGAGAGTTTAGGACGTCACGAGGCTGCAGTATCGTTTGAAGGGGTCGATTATTCTCACGACAACGGTGTTGCTGCTCTTATTGGAATATCACTCGATATTCGAAAGGGAGAAACTGTTGCGATAATGGGGGCTAATGGGGCAGGGAAGAGTACTTTGATCAGACACATAAACGGACTCTTGAAGCCAACTCACGGCAAGGTGACGACCCTTGGAGTAGAAACTCGGATGGCCTCAGTTGCAAGCCTCTCAAGAAAAGTGGGAATCGTATTTCAGAATCCAAATAGTCAACTTTTTGCTCAAACTGTGGAATCTGAAATTGAATTCGCACTGAAGAATTTTGGATTCCCTCCGCAAGCCATCAAGGAAAGAGTTGAATGGGCACTTGATAGCTTTGACCTCTCACGCTATTCTGACTCCTCTCCGATGGAGTTGAGCGGCGGAGAAAGGAAGAGACTGTGCATTGCTCTTGTTCTAGCTTGGGAACCCGAGATCATAATTTTGGACGAGCCAACAGTTGGTCAAGATTCGAACCAGAAGGAAAAACTAGTCGAGATTATCAAGATGCTTGGTTCTCAAAACAAAACCGTCATCATAGTCTCGCATGATGTTGAGTTCATCTGGCCTCTGCAACCCCGAATAGTTCTAATGTCACATGGGAGAATAGTTGGAGACGGCCCCGCACAAACTGTACTCAGCGACGAAGATCTGTTAAACCGAGCTAGAGTAGTTACTCCACAACTTGTAGAGTTATCCAAGGCTATTGGGTTGTCACGGCCATTTCCGAGAGATGTCAAGGAAGCTTCAGTGAAAATGGCTGAAACATTTGAGAAAGGAACCATGAGGACAAGGACTCCGTGAACTCTGAATTTGAAGTGGGCAGCCACCGGGTTCTTATTTGTGAGAGGCCAGTCTGTCATACACCAGCTTGATCCGCGAGTCAGGTTGCTACTATCTGTTTCACTCTTCTTAATGTCACTCGTAGTACGAAGTATTTTCATGCTAAGTGCCACATTGTTTGTAATCATCGCGACTACTCTCTTAGCACGAACGGCGAAGAGATTTTTCAAATCAATGTCTTTTGCAGCCGTCTTGTCGGCAATCGCGTTTGTTTTCAACTTCTTCCTTTATCCCGAGCCTTTTCATTCTGCCGTAATTCTTGCTGTTCGCCTCTTTGCTATAATAGGCTCTACATCCATTTTCTTTCTCACGACGACCCCGGATGAACTAGAGTTGGTAATGAGGTGGTTCAGATTCCCCTCTGACTTTGTAATGGTTTTCGTAATTGCTGTTAGATTTGTTCCCATTTTGATTCTTGATGCTCTCCAAATAATGGATGCCCAACGTTCTCGAGGTCTAGAACTGGAAAAGGGGAATTTTGTAAAACGGTTGAGAAACACTACTCCTGTCATTGTCCCTCTTCTTGCAACCGCAGTGAGTAGAAGCCTTGATCTCGCGGAAGCGATGGATTCAAGGGCCTACGGAGCCACAACTAGGCCAACCTCACTGCATAAAATGACAATGAAGCGTTCAGACTGGCTCACGACGGCACTGATAGTGGTGGGTATACTCATTGGTTTCTATTTCAATTCATTCTTTACAATATTCTGAAAGGTTGTAATCCCTATCAAATCAAAAGTTTTGATGCTGCACGCCAATCCACATCCTTTATTTCGGTTAGTTCTCCGAATCTTCAAAGAGCAGAAGGAAAGAGTACGTAAAAATGAATGAAGAAGAGCAAAAGAAGATCCTTTGCGATATATACTGTTTCATGATCAAAAACAAATCTTCTCAAAAAACACTGGTTCCGAATTCTTTCCGATCTCCCCAAAGAATTGGAATGACGCCCCAGATTTTCGGTGAGAAGACTGAATCTTTCCTTCATGAACTAGAAAACAGGGGACTCGTGGAATTTCGAAAGAAGAATGAAGATGATGAGCAGGAAATCCATCTGACCGAGGAAGGACGCCGAAAGTTCGTGGTTGTGATGACTGGTGGAGCTTTCGACATTCTGCATCCTGGCCATATCGAGACCCTCAAACAAGCGAAATCACTTGGGGATGTTCTTGTGGTTTCAATAGCCAGAGATTCTACTTACGAGAGAAATAGAGGAAAGAAACCGTTCCACGATGAGCATGCACGAAAGGAGCTGGTCGAGTCGGTGAAATATGTTGATGTCGCACTCTTGGGAAGCGAAAACAATATCTTTGAAACGCTGGAACTCGTTGGTCCCGATATCGTTGCACTTGGCTATGATCAATCTCACTCGGAGGAAGTAATTCGTGCCGAGATTAGAAAGCGAGGTCTTGCAACGAGGGTGGTCCGTCTTTCTTCTTCTGTTCCGAAAATCAAGACTTCCAAAATACTCGGTGAGAGAGGGAGCGAGATTTTGACCAATTTGGACTGACAACGCCTGTACCCAAACGAAAAACAACGCTTGGCTCTTCTTTGAAATTCTCTTTTTGCGAGAAGGATACTTTGGATAGGTTTTCTTCCCCCACATCTTAGGTTAATCGGTTTTTGAGGATTCCAAGTTCCGAAGAAGAGTCTCGTAAATGTCAATAGGAAGAGAAAAGATCGGGCAATTGTTGGGGAATGAATTGTAAGTTCATCATCAGGGATATTCAACGATTTCTTGATAATGGGTCAAGGTTGGAATCGTACCAAAGCATGCGAAGAATTCAGTTA
>CADDZS010000017.1 GCA_902812485.1 archaeon | reverse complement strand
CTGACATAGTCTCTGGACTTGTGAACCTGCGGATAACAAGAACAATGATCTAGGCAGTCAATGCTGACAACAAGTGGGCGGAAGCGAAGCAGCTTAATCCTCTATTATTGCGCACACCATCTAATGACGTTCCTCTCCTTCTTCTTTTGTGCGAGCTTCTTATTCGCAAAAGCTTCCTCGAATTTGTGCATCCAATCGCTGACTGCATTCTTGTTTACGCCAAACCTCCTCGCGATAGCCCTCGTCGACATCCCTTCCATGTATAGATGAGCTGCCTCTGCCTTCTTTTCTCTGGAAACCTTATGTCTTACGAAATATCCTACGGTTGAACGTGGCTAGAAGGAACTCGTCTTCCTTCGTTTTTCATCACCAAGAAACGATGGAGATTAGTTCCTCTGGCCATACGCTTTATGCCCTTAACTAGCCGGTATCTTCTCATGCGTCGCAGTTGACTAGTACTTCCTCGACGCTTCGATTTCACGGCCAATCAGAGCTTGGCAATTTTCTTCCCAAAGGTCAAGGAGAAGGAAGAGCGATCCCAAACCGTGGAATCTCGTACCTTTCGGCAAATGGAGTTCACAAGGACATTGTCGTGTCTGCAGGTACCTTCGACAACGGATCCCAGGCTCTGGTCACCTATAACATAACAAGCAAACACTTTCTGGATGTTCTCCGTTTTCCTTCGGGGATGACGGATTCGGTAACCTGGCTTGGGAAAGATAGATTCCTACTGACTGGCGTGTTCTTCAAACCAAGTTTTTCAAGTGAACTTCTTATCTTTAATGAGTCCGAGAATAAACTCGTCTCCGTCGGTTTTGCAAACTCTACCAGGTACTCTTGGTTTTCCCTAGGCGTTTTCGGAGACGATCTGTTTCTCTCGGGAACTCCGATCACAAACAACGGAGGGATCGGACCGAGTGTTCTCTACGAGCTCAGCCTTTCAAATCTCACAGTTATCCGTGACATAGGCAAGTTCCTTCCTCGCGCCTCTGAGTTCTTTGCCGCTTCGAGTTTCAACGGCACCACTCTAGTTCTTGGTGGTGAAACTTTTCGTGAGAACAGCTCAATTCTCCTCTACGGCTTGTATCATGTTGACAGCAACTACTTCGCAAAACTAAGCACAGTAGTTCAATCAAAACCTGGTTACTACAACTTGATAGACTCGATAATCAAAGTAACTGGAACCTGGTACTTGGGAGGAGGAGAGTACTATTCCAATCAGTTGACATTCACTCTTTATTCAATTTTCCCGACCTTGCTCGCACTCCACAGTTTCGGGACGATCATTAACTTGAGCTCACCACTCCTAGGCCATGGCATTGTAAAATGGCTGTTCTCGATGGCGAACACGAAAGTCGGAATCAACACGGACATTTTCAATTCAACGATAAACGAGTTTGAATACAACGGTCTGTACACCTACAACCCTGCCGATTTCACCATTAAGAATCACACAATCCTCCTTGGAAATTTTCAGGTGTTTGATCTTGCAACGCAAGGAGGATTCACGTACATGGCCGGGTTTCAAACTTCTGGAGGAGGTGCTCTAGCCGCTTCGGCTTTTTTCCGAACTCATCACAAATTACCTCGGATTTTTTCATGTAAGAATTTGTGGACAGGAGAAAAACGCTTTTTTTCCCTTCGATACATCCTTATCTAAAATGCGTACTCACTGTCATTGAAAGAACCGCGTAGAGAATATAATTGAACTTGCCAATCCGGAAATCCTTCGATGAATATATCCACGAGGCAGAGTCTTGGACTCTCTCCGGCTGGGACTTTTCCTCATTGCGAGAAAGGTGGAAAGAGAGCTCTCCTCCTTGGGATTATATCAAAAATGTATCAAGCAAATTGCCGCAGGCTAGTTTCCTCGTGGATATGGGAACAGGGGGGTTTAGCTAACAATTATAGTATATCGCAGAGAGCTTTCGTCAGTCGCCGAAGATTTCTTTCCAGCCTCGGAGTCTCCAGATTTCACAAGTGTTATGTAAAAGCGCCCTTTCTGCAATCCTTGGAACGTGAAGCGCTTCACTTCCCCTCCGTCGGGAGTGTTCTCGACTCTTTGACTCACTAGAGAAATTTCCGCAGGATTGAACGAGGCTCTCCAATCGCCTCCACTAGGAGACTCGACCTCGAAAAGCATCCCGCGCTCCACCGGAATGACATGCGCGCTTTCCAGATCCGCAGCGGTGTGAGCGCCTGAGCTTTCTTGCATCTGTATTGTTCTAATCACGTCACTCCTTGTTATGATCCCTACCAAGCGCTTGTTGCTTTGCGAGCCAGAGCTGCCATCAGCGGAACCGAGGACGAAGATTCTACCGATTCGATTACTATTCATGAGCGCAAGAACCCTCTGCGCAGAGTCGTTTTCCTCAACCGTTACAAGTTTCTCCTTCGGGGTCATTATGTCTCCTACTTTGAGCGCACTCCACTGTTCCCTCTTAACCCGTCTCAAGTCCGCCATAGTTACGCAACCGACTATTTCATCGCCAGCCATCACGGGAAAGCCGTTGTGTCTTTGCTCGTGGAACTTTACTGAAAGCTCCTCGAGAGAAATATCTGGGTTGACGGCGTCGACGTTTCGGGTCATTATGTCTCTAGCTCTGAGCTGGGCCAAGTCACGCTGTATGATGAGCTGATTCATCTCGGCGCTCGCCCCCGTTGAGATGAACCAGCCTATGAGAATCAACCATAACCCCTCGAAGAGGCTGAAGAAGAGCACTATTACTCCGCCCACTATGATGAGGTATGAAAAGATCCTTCCCACCATGGAAGCTATCCTTGTGGATCTTATGAGGTTGCGATTCCAGCGCCAGAGAAACGCCCTAAAAATCCTCCCGCCGTCCATGGGGAAAGCGGGAATAAGGTTGAATCCTGCGACGATTGCGTTGACTAGGGCAGTGTATTGAAGAGGAGCTTGAACCAATATGGGCGCTCTTGCAGTTTCTGAGAAGAGCCAGCCTCCGCTGCAAACTATGGCGATAAGTATGGAAGTCAGAGGGCCGGCAGCCGCCACTTTGAGCTCAAGATCAGCTGTCCCCGGTTGGGCCTCCATCTCTGAAACTCCGCCGAAAAGAAACAGAGTTATCCTCCCTATCTTGATCCCACTTCTCTCTGCGACGATCGAGTGTGCTAGTTCGTGGACGAGGATTGAAACAAACAAGAGGAGGGCGGAAGCAAGACCTATTGAAAGGTATTCCAGGGTCGAAAGGTGAGGGTATGACGCAGGCATGAGGTCAAACCCGACGGTCCAAACGATTAGAACGAAGATTATGAACCACGAATAATCAACGTAAAGTGGTATCCCGTAAACAGTCGCGAACTTTATCGCCAAAGGTGTCTCAACGAATTGCGTATGTAAAATTCTCGACGGAAGCTCATATACATATTGGGATTTGCTCGAATGAGAAGAAGGAAGAATAGACTCCCCCTTTCTTCAAGTTCTCTTATGAAAGCGATAAAGAGGGAGAGGAAGCACTTGAGCGAAGCACTCGAAAGCAAATAGAAACTCATTCAAAATACACGACCTGTTTTGACTTTCATAGCAGTAGGGAGAAGTAACAGCAACAGGCGATTATGTGCTACTGATTGATAAATGTGCAAAACCAGGTTTTTTGAGCTCGTTTCGCAAGATATGCGTGTTCATCTTTCTTTTCAGTCTACGATGCCGAAATGTGCTTTATAGGGGCGCTAATAGAAGAAAGTTCGGTTCAGGTGGAACAAAAGCCAAATGAGTATTTTCAGAAGAATCATCGCAATTTTTCTCTCTGAACCTGCTGGAACTTCTCCAAACCAATCAACTTCCGAATGCATTTTCTCGAGAGAAATAGGCGGGTGGAGATAAAAATCACGAAAAAGAGGCAAGCATCAAAGAACACGGCTCCAGCATCAAAGTTAATTTCCGATTATATCTTAAGATTGAGCGACTGGCGCGGAGAGACGTTGAGTAAGATTCGCAGATGTTTTCGAGATGCCGATCGGGAGATAGTTGAGGAGTGGAAGTGGATGGGTAGCCCAACATGGTCCCGAAATGGTCTCATAGCAGTGGCCAATGCTCATAAGAAGAAAGTGAAATTGACTTTCTATAAAGGTGCGCGCTTACCGGATCCTCACAAACTTTTCAACGCAGATCTTGAAGGAAAGAAGTGGCGTGCGATTGACTTTGCGGAGAACGATCATGTCGATGAGTCTGCATTGAAGGATCTTATTCGTTCCGCAGTTGCACTCAACAACCTGTCTCGAAGTAGGGGGCGCTAAACACCCCTTTTTTTCCCTCTCTCTCCCCAGCGTTACCTTCATCTTTCATTCCTTTTTGAAAGGGAATAGTCAATGAAAGAAAAACGAGCAAGAAGGAGATTTTCCCTGTTCGAGCAAGTTTACGAATTTACAAGACAAATCCCAAGAGGAAGAGTGACTACTTACGCAGCAATAGCTCTGGCACTCGGAAGACCCAGAAGCGCGAGAGTCGTAGGTTTCGTCATGAGCATCTGCCCCTACCCTGAAAGGATTGTCCCCTGTCACAGAGTCGTGAGATCTGACGGGAGCGTCGGAGGATACGGATTCGAGGGCTCGGAAAGGAAGGCGAGTCTTCTCTTAAAGGAAGGAATAGAAATATCGAAGGGAGGAAGAATCGATCTCTCAAAGTACCTATTCGTAGAGTTCAGAAAGCCGATTCGCTCAAGAAGAATGACGCTTAGTAACCTAACTTGATGATCACAGTATCGTAAGAGCGGCGGATATTGCTCCGTATTCCGCAAGCTTTGGTGTGTCTCCTCCCGATATTATTATTACATCTTTCTCCTTCGGGTTTGCCTTTTCCTTAAGGAACGCCCATGGACCGTTTGGGTTAGCTTTCTCGCAATCTGTTCCATCGTCTGGGATCTTGAATCTGTCCTCGAGAAACACCAAAGTGAGTGCCCCCTTTGCGCCCACCTTGATCGCTTCGTCTCTTTGTTCGATTCCTCTCTTGACTCTGGCGGAGCGTCCTCGGAGCACCACCGACCAAGAGTACTTGCCCATACCAAGAGAAGAGGCTTCGACCTTCCCGCTCCAAGGGAGAACCCTCTTGATCGCCCTAAATTGCTTGACACCTTCCTTCGTAAGTGTGCATCCACTCGACTTGACGGATATCAGCCCTCTCTCCTTCAATCTTCGAATGAGAGTTTTCACTTCCCCCTGGCCTAGGCCAAGAATCGTCCCGAGTTTTCCTCGCCCTAGACTTTTGGATTCTCCAATCTCTAAAATCGCTTTGAGAACGTGAGCCTCCGTAAATGAGGCCCTAGGCCCTCTGTAATCCCTTTCTAGGATTGCCGAGAGCAAGCTGATTCTCGACATGTGCAAGACTTGAAAAGGAAGCTCTTGAAGCCCCGTATTTTGCCTTTCTCCCAGTGAGCGGTTCGGCCTGAGCCTTTCCCACAGAGGGTTGTGATGTGATAGGACTTGATCGAACTCCTAGTTGGCTAGGGATTCCCAAGGTCTAAGAATTGTCCGCTTCGTCTTGGGAATGTCCAAACCTATAGCTAGTCAAAGTCGCATTAAAGTTGCCGACTGTTCACTTCTTTAGAATCCCCTCTTCTTCTTCTTTTGGTAGGGTGCGACAAGCGGAATCCAGAATCCACAGTCTGGATCCACATTTTTGAAATATGATTCTGACGAGACATTGATGAAAGAAAGGTCTCCAGCATGAAAATCAGAATGATGCTCTTTGCTCCTGGTCTAGTGCTTTTCATCATAGGCGCTATCACACTTTTCACTCAGGGCAATGTGCTGTCGATACCAAATCTTGTGTTGATTGTGCTTGGACTGAGCTTGGCTGGAGTGTCGCTGATGAAGAACACGCAACAAGGAGCTCAAAACAACATCAAGAAGAAAGAGCAAGCAAAGAGTTCTTCTTTTGAATCGAAAGACCAAGGGAAGGAGGAGGAAGAAGAAGAAGATAGCAAGCAACCAAATGATAGGGAAGAGTTACTTCAAGCGCAGAGCAAGGCTTGAAAGTTGACAAACTCATCCTCCTCTTGTCTCTCTCCCTCCTCCTCTTTTTTCTCACTGCTTTGCTTAGCAAAGCGGACATGAGCAGCAACTGCAATTACACTAATCGAAATCTTGGCGTAATTGGGGGATGAATTGCAAGATTATCATTAAGGATATTCAATGATTTCTTGAAAGCTACCGTTGTTGCGTTGCTTTGAGATGGAGAATCAAGATACAACAGCTTGTTTCAAGAAGCAACTCCTATATGAGTAGCTGTACCCTCTCAATATTCTATGGCTCTTTCCGTAGAGTTTGATTGTGGCGACCTTGCAGATCGCATAATTGCAGGATCTTCAGGGTTTCTTCCTCTCACACTTGTGAGAGAGAGATAGGATGCTCCCTGAAATCCTTAGTGATGAGAAAGAGCTATAGGCCAGAGCTGTAAAATTGTATGTAATGTTTTTATCACCTAGATTCTTGATCCTGATCACATTGAATATGTCGAATACCGCTAGAAGAACGATTCTATTCGCTTCGCTTGCGGCTCTTGTCATTTTCGCAACAGTAGTAGGATTCAGCTATCTCCAATCCTCGACTGTGCTAGCTGGAGACAACAGCACGATATCCTCTCTTAAAAGTCAAGTCTCTTCAGAGAGCTCGGTGATAAGCTCGCTTCAAAGTGCTCTCTCGAGCGCAAGCGGGGTCACCACTACGATTACTGTGACCTCGACTAGCGTGAGCGTCTCCACATACACTCCCTCGATGATAAGCGTGACTAGACCGCTTCGAATATACGTTGGAAACACCACCTCGAACAGCACCGCGGATGAGTTCACAGTGGTCAAGATCTACTATGTGAGCAACGGAAGCTGGGCAGACTCTACATACGTCGGCCCAAAGGGAATCGCAACGACTCATGTGGAATTTTCATCAGGCACGGTTCTTGAAATGAAGGTCTACACTCCCTTCTCAAACATTCTCATAGGAGATGTTCAAGTCGTCGTGCCGGAGATGAGTTCACAGGATGCTTCGATACTTCGAGCGATACCCGTAACAATCTACATTGGCTAAGCGTAGAATCAGCGCGCGGCTTCTTTGAACATCTCGTAAAGGAGAATCGCACCAGCCGTCATTATCGAAATCGCATCGAGCACGTCCGGAAACAGGGGAAAAATGACTATTCTGTTGAGATCGAGCGCAAGACTCAGCCCTATCCCTGACACACCCGCCCCAAGAAGGGCGTAAACATAGATTTTGAAGTATCTTCGGAAGGAATTGTTTAGCATCAATTCGAATAAGAGTCCTCCGCGTTTGATTCGAGAAGCTTCTCTGAGGGGGGAAAAGAAGTATGTGCAGTCAGATTCTGAATTGTTGCTCTCGATTCAAAAGAGAGGTTTTCCCCTCCCTCTCCATTGCCTCTTCTCTCGCACGATTTCTTGTTGTTAGAGAGAGTGAGCGTGTGAGCCTCCAAAAGTTAGCTGTGAGAGGGGGGATGGATTTTTGTTTTGAGACTCGGAAATACTGATTTGCTCTACAGGAGCAAAAGCAACTCCTGATCTTTCAACGGCGAGTGTATCAATCTCGTCTTTGTTTCTTTGAAGACAAAAAAATTTGCTAGGCTTCCTCACGGTGAGAGAAGTTAGAAGAACTCTCAAAGGCGAGCTTTTCGAACTGGGGAAGAAGGCAGAGGTTGAAATAAAGGACTCTTGATCAATTACACTTTTATCTCGTTGATTTCTATCTATTGTGTTCGCTAACTTTGCTATCCAAGCGTACGATTATTGTATTCTCAGTCCTTTTGCTACTCGCGCTCTCGGCGCTGAACTCGATTTCGCCCGAGCTCAAAACTCAGGGACAAGCGGGAACAATCTCTCCGAAGGGAGTCTTGAGACTAGCCCTGGTTGGGCAGCCTACTTCGCTCAATCAGCTAACCGCCCCATCAGACTGCAAAAGCTGCTGGCAAATCATCGATCTCGAGTACGGTTTTGGAATGCCTCTGCTTCAGAATGGCTCAGCCTACCCGCAAGCAGGGCTGTTTGACTGGATGAACACTAGCTCAACCGCCAATGTGTGGGAATTCAACATAAGGCCCGGGGCAACATGGAGCGATGGAATCCCGATCAATTCTTCTGATGTCCTCTTCACTTTCGGATTAGCTAAGAATGTCTCTGGTCTTGGCTATCTCATTGGGACTCCTTACGATTTCTTTGGACTAGCTGACGAAATAGTGAGCGTCACTGCAGTCAACAGCTCTCTCACAAAATTTATTCTCAATCAAGACGATGCCAACTTTGGGATTGCCCTCGGCTCCCAGTCATATTTCACGATTGTGCCTGAACACATCTGGAATGGGACAATAAGCTATGGGGCGAACCCAAACTTCGGGCAAGATGTAACGAGTGGCCCCTTCTATCACAAAGCATACAGAGAGGGGAGCAGCTCGATGACCCTCGTTGCAAACTCCTACTACAATGATGGGCGGGGCCCAGGGCTTGCTCAGATCAATGTTACTTTCGTGAGCTCAGAAAGCCAAGCGGTCTCCGAGCTTCTCTCAGGTCAGGTAGACTTAGCAGAGGTCAATGCTACCTCAGTTTCTCAGTTTCTTTCAAACTCACATTTCGGAGTGAATATAGAGTCGGAGAGGGGACTCTCCTATCTTGAGTTCAACGATTCGATTTATCCGTTTGATCTCTACAACGCTTCGCTCAACTCAAGTTTCAGATGGGCTCTCATGGACGCAATAAACACATACGGCATAGCTCAGAGCGTTTACAATAACTACGCTACCCCCGGCGCAATCGCAGAGGGCGGGATACCTCCGAGCGCAACCATGTGGCACAACCAGAGCGTCACAAAGTACAGCTACAACTTGGCTCTTGCCAAAGGCAATTTGACGAAGCTCGGCTTTACCTATCAGGGGACGAATCTCTACTATCCAAGTCCAAACTCATCGCGTGTGAGCCTGAAGATTTACACCGACACGAATAACTCTGCCGACTATGAAGTTGCACAGCAAGTCGCAAATGACCTGGGACCCGTAAGCGGTCTTGGAATCAATGTTCAGGTTGTACCGGAATCTCTCTCAAATATATCAAATTCCTACACAAACAACATAGGCGACATCAGGAATGAGATGGTGGTCGCCTCGAGCACGACTTCACTTTTCGGCGTGGGATTCCTCGACGCTGTGCCAGCTTACGATTGGTACTTCCCTTGGTTCCTCCCGCAGGAGCACTGGCTCGAACCTCTTTCCGCTGACCAGATTTACAACGCCACCCTGAGGCAGGTTTTCTACTCTCCAACAATATCGCAGGTCCAGCAGGCGGTGAGGAACATCGACGGCCTCAATAGCTACTATCTCCCTGTCATAGTGCTCGCATATCCTGACGGCATTTGGGCATATAGTAATGCCAATGCAACTGGCTTCCCGCCTACAGGCCCCTCAATAATAGGATTTGACATGGGTGATGAGAGCCTCGATCCCTATACCTTCGGCCAGATAACTGGAACAGGGACTAACACCCAGACTCTCACGACTCCAGCTCACTCAACAACATCCACAACGAGCACGACCCCTACAGTCAGCCATCTACTTCCGGGAAGCAATTTTCTGCTTGTTTTGTCGCTCGCTGTTGTGATAATAGTGATATTCGGAGCAACGCTCTTTTTCAGAAGGAGGAGAAGGAGAATGAGCTCTCCTCCACCACCTCCTCCCCCAACTGCGAGCTCCTAGTTAAATTAGGACAGAAGGGATTTCACTCATAGATTTTTCTTGTTTTTCCATCTCCCTCTACCTCCTCCTCAACTTCATTTCTTTCATCCGATGCTCAAGCCTGCCGAAGCGAGGATGTCCTCGTGAGATCTCACTATTTCATTATTGTTGTTCTTCTTCATCGAAGAGAGAGTGCTTGTGTCTAAGAATTTGATCTCCTTCCACACTTGCTTCATAGTTTCAGTAGGTATCTCTTTTGAAGAGAGAGATGCCTTGAATATGAATTCTAGATCCCAGTGATTTTTGAGCTCAGGGAAAAGAGTCGAAGGATAAACCTCTGAAACCACAATTGGGTCGCCAAGCTCTAAGGAGAAAAGCCCAAGCTGCTCCCTTGCGATGCGAATCGCGGCTTCTCTTGGAGATTCAAAGAGCATCAGGTGGCAAGAAGGAAGCATCCACCCTTTGCTGTTTCTCTCTGCTCTCTTTTTGTCAAGAGCGCCCAAGTGATCCCAGGGGGCGTCTGGATTGAGCTTTCCCATCAGAACCTTCTTCGCCGTGTGAGCTTCATCGCTTTCCTTCTCACTAATCACAAGGAATGAAGAAAGACACATGCCTGATTCGGGTATCTCGCGAGCGCTCACCTGAGCAAGATCTGGATCTCCGCTTGAAAACGACAGGCTTCGATTGAATCTGCAAAATTTCCTTTCGGTTGTCATGATATTCCGTCTATGAAGTGTAAATAGTAGGAAAAAAAGCTTCTTCGACTCAGAGGCAAATTACCGAAGTTGTTACTTCTTTACTTGTCAGTTACATTTTGAATTCTGGACTGAGAAAGTCGGTAGACGCGTCTTCTTGAAGAGATATAAATCAATTATTGTTAGGACCTATTCCCACTACGTCGCGATCCGCTGGAGATAACATCGCCTTCTTTTCATTTGCTCTTTGGATGCTGGTATTTTTGTCATACGTCATCTGCTACATCACTCTTTGCGACTATCTCGTTCCTGAGAACCAGTGAGCAAATTTCCGATGACTCTTAATCATTTCCGCATCTCAAGACGAGCGGCTTTCATGTTTTCCTTCTCGGGAGAGGGAGAGCAACTTCGATTGAATAGATCGCATAAAAGGAGCAAGAAGAAATTCCACTTGAGCTATTCGTTGATGCTATCATGAGTTGATTTCAGAACTTGATCTAACGAACTTGAGCGAAGATGTCATGAGTCACACCAGAGGCAGCGGCATTGCCAATGGTCAATCCTCCTACGAAACCCGATGCGAAGGCCCCAGACACGATCACTGTTTCAGAAGCTCAGACGATTGAGAATGGAAGGTTTGAAGAGCGGTTGCCACCAGGCTTCCCACAAAGACTACAACAACACCACCGTATTTCACAGCATTTCCGAAATCGATCGACTTTTTCAAGACTTCTATCGACTCTGTTAAGTCACTAAGAAACGAGCTAGTCCTTCTCGTTTTTCACTGAGAATCCTTAGCGTTGCACTGTAAATCCCGGAAACCAGATAGAACCCAAAGAAAACACCAAGCACTCCTCCTTCAAAAACCAAGGAAAAAGCTAAGAAAATAAGTGACGTCGTGATGAGCAACCCTACTTTCTTCTCCGCTTATGCTCGATATTGGAGGACATACCGAAGAAAGACCAAGCATCTTGAAAAAAGACTCGTTTTTTAAACATTCCATCGAATAAGATTTGAGGAGAAAGCAAGAAGAAGAATTGAGAGACTTGAGGAGTCTGTGAAACAAAAGGCTAAGAAACTGGCTGAGACAAGGCTCGCAAAATATATCCGGGAAGTATATGCTTTGATGCAAAAGTAAAAACGAAAGACCGATTTCGAGATTCTGGTAACTATTTCATCCGAAGGAACACCGATGGTTTTTCACGGAAAGCGGTCACTCGTCCTTCATTTCCACCCTGATCCCTTGGATAGGTTCCTATCCAAAACATTCAGAAATAACAACAGGGAACGGTAAAAAATATCAAGAAAAATTAATTGTGAAATCAACCGAATGTGAATTCATAATTCATATTTTGAAATCTGAATGAAATAATAGTCGTTGTAATGTCTTTTTCCCACGACGCAAGGTCATGCTTTCACTCGCTCCCGGTGAGAGACAAATTGATCAAGTAGTTGCCTACCAACCTCAAGTGGGTCAAGGGACGCTTTACTTGACCGACAGGAGACTGGTTTTCGAATATTCTCAAGGTCTTCTGAACAAGAAGTACTTTCATCTAGGCATTTCCCTGAATCAAATTCAATCATTATCTGTGAGATTCGGCCGCTTTAACTCGCAGGAGATTGTGATAAGCGCAAAGGATGCAAACAATGGTTTCAAATCAAATCTAATTGCCATTCGCATCGCTATGCACGCGAATGTGTGGATAGGAAAAATAAATACCATGATTGCCCAAGTTTCCCATACTTTTCAGCCTTCTCAGACAGCAACAACAGCGACGACAACCACTATTGTGGAAAGAGAGGTGGTAAAAATTCCGTGCAAGTATTGTAACGCTCTAAATGATTTAGTGAGAAGTAAGACCTGCTCTCAATGTGGAGCTCCAATCTACAAGTGATAAATGAATCGAAAAGCGAAATCCCCCAAGGAAAGGAGAAGTGGAAGGAAAATTGTCAGAAAGACAGCATCAGATCTTTGAAGCTGCGCTCAACAAGATTCGGTGCCCTAAGTGCAAGGGGAGGGTTCTAGAAACTATGATGCCAGACGCCATCTGCGAGAAGTGTGGTACGCAATACGTTCTTGCAACTAGACTCGGAAAGGGCTTGTTCGGGGGTGGCTTGCACGCTCAGCTCATCGAAAAAAATCAGCCTGCGCCGCCAGCGATTCCTTTTGCCCAGCCACAAGTAATTACAAGCACCCAAACGGTTGGAAAGTTCTGCCACAACTGCGGATCGCAAGTGAGTAATTCCGCACAATTTTGCACAAAGTGCGGAACAAGGCTAAGCTGAATCTAAATAAATATGGATCACTCGCTAAGAAAGGCCTGACCGTAGGAAATATCGAGATCAAGTAGGCTCAATCGCTCGAAAGGAAATCGCGAGATCTTCCCTCCGACTTGGGAAAATATTGAGGCTGTTAAGATGTCAAATTACATCTTTATAGATTGTTCACGATCGGCTTTCTGACATTGCTAAATATAGCTTCATCGAGTTTCGAAAATTACCGCTCTGCGCCGTCTCTTGTTTCGCTCTTCCCTCCCACTATCTGCGGCCCCAGCTAATGACCCTAGAACGATTACTGCCAGTATCGAGAAAGTGAGGGGAGGACTCAGTACCAAGTATCCGACCAAAGGAATCTCGAAAACTGCCTTTCCTTCGACTTTGCCGAATGGTACGGGGTTCGGATCAGCACTCAGATTGAAATCAAGGACTTTGAAAAGTGCTTTGTAATCTTCGAGCTCATGGCACGAAAGGGAGAATATCGACTTATCTTCCCCTTTTTCTCCTATGAGCCTGCTGATCAAGAGTTTCAACGACGTTTTGTTTCCCACTTGCCTAGGGCAGGTGGAGTCAAGTGAGAAAAGCAAGATCAGGATAGAAATCGACTTTGCTAGAAACTTACTTCACGGCGAGTTTTTCCCAAGAGCTGAGTAACTCATCTTTTTCAGACTTCCACCAATGATTTGATTGTTTCAAGAGCGTTGTGATTGCAAGATGATGTAAATATTGATCTGCAATTTGATTACTACGTTTTCCTTGCCCTTTTTCTGTTCCCATCTATCAAATTGTCATTCTAGCAATGTCGAGAAGCCGCGTCAGATGGTTAGAGGAAGACGAGGATCTAGCAAGATATTATGGATCATCTTTTTAACGGTCACTGTTTCCTCCAAGACTCGATCTGGGGGAAAAGTCTGACGAATGAAAATCAAGACAACGAACTCTTGGGACACTGTTTCACTTGTTTGAGCTTGGTGGACTAAAGAGCTGCAACTGTCAAGCTCCTCCCGATAAATGATGGTCATTCAGTAATTGAACCCATCATTGTAATCAATCTCCATCTTCAAATCTTCAAGGAACTCGAGTATTTCGGAATGTTAATCGAGAGCGTATACGAGGTTGCCAGTACAATACGATGCTAGTGTGTGAGGGAGCACGATTCGCCCTAACCCGACAAGTGCAACTGTGAAAATAGTACTCTTACGCACTTCGTACATGTGTGTGGTCTGTGTCCTTTGCCAGGTCACCGATCCAAACCTGAGCTATCGTGCGTCAGAAGGTAATTGAACTTGAGATCGGGACAATTGCGTCGAGTTGTGATATAGCTTTGGATCACTTTTGGTCAAAACACTCATAGAATAATCTGGCTCGAAGTTTTCCTCGCACACTTCGCTCTTGCTTTAATTCATTGTAAAATTTTAAAAGAATCCTTGCCATGCCTATATTTTCTAAAAGACGTACCGACATCCGTTACTCTCACTACCTTCATCTTTCGGATCTTGTCTCTCGCTTCGTTGCAGAGACTTCAAGTCTTTCCGTTGGTAGACAAAAGCGAAGTGACAGTGAATGATGCAACTCACCTTAAAAATTGAGCTTCGGCCTTTTACTGGGGTTTTTACAGCTAGAACGCAGTAGAGATGGTTCTAAATTGAGCGGATGGAAGAAACCCATTCTTAAAGTCGGCAAAGAAAAATCTCAAGGAAAGTGAGAGAAAACAAATGGTTCGAACCCTAAGTTAGCGGAAGTGTAACCCTTGCAACCGTCGAGAAATTTGACAATACGCTCACCATCACCTCTCCAGCCGAAATCGTGTAGAGATAGTCTCCAATGATTACGCTCCGCGATATATCGAGGTTTTCCACTGGCGAATCACCATAGTTCCCCGAAGAAGGATACTGGCTCACGTTCCCAAGAACCGAGAAACCCGACTGGCTCACCCTGATCACATATACCCCCTGCCAAACATAGTTCCCATAAGGCGGCGGACTAACTGATTCATATCCTGTGCCACCACTATTGCTAGTCTCACTGTCGCTCACCTTAGCGAGAAGGACAGGAATCACAGTCAAGTTGTTTTGAGGATCAAATGTGAAAGCCAGGTGATCCGAAAGAACTGGCGAGTCTGTCCCTCGATCCCCAATCAGGAGTCTTGCGACCTCTGACGAGCTTCCATTTCCAAAAATCCGGTATAGAGAAACTTTCAGCCCAAGATACCAAGCAAAGTCCCCCTCTGATGAAGGCATGGCGTCCTTGCCAACTCCGATGAGGTACCCTCCTCCCCAAAGTGGTTGCAAATAATCAGAAAATCCTGTGGTCTTTAGGGCACTCAGGATGACAGGATGCGAAACGTCTTTGAAGGAAATCGCAAATAGCGGGTCGATCTGCTCGAATGTAACGACGTACCCCATTTCTCCAACGAATCGCACTGCGTAAATATTCTCACCCGGCGCGATGTTTTGAAGCGCCGAAATCTGGCTCATGTTCTCGCCCAGCACGTAGACATCATCGTCGCTCTGGGCTCCCGAGCTCCCGAGATTCACGAATCGGCTCGTCGCCACCCTGAAGTATCCATTGTATTCATCCATTGAGAACTGGTTCAAAACCGTCCCCGGAACTGAGCCCACTGCCTCGACCCTCACGCTCCCGCTCGAGTAAGAAGCGCGAAATATCGTGCTGTTCTCGCTTTCAAATCGAACTGAGGCAGGTGAAATCAATCCACCAGTGAACACGTCACCAGGTATTCCGTCGGCGTAGAAAATACGATAGTTCGAGTAGACAACATAGATGTTCTGCGAAGAGACGTAGACATTCGATGAGGGGCCGCTGAGTACGCAAACAGCACTAGGTTCCCAGTTTTTCATGCTCACACTCAGGACAATCGTGTAGTAGATTACCTGATCTCCGTTCGAAGTGTAGTAAACCGAAGACGGCAGGAGAACACTTGCTCGGCCGTCCTCCAAAATCGTGGGAAGAGAGCTTACCGCCTTTCCAGAGGAATCAAATTCATAGAGCGGCTGTTGAACTATCGCGTAAAAGTAACCTTCTGAAAGCCGAGCCGCCACATAGTTTCCAGCAATGCTCGTGTTTCCAAGAAGGGATGGAGACGACACATCCGAAATGTTGTACAAGAGAAAGTCCATGTATGTACTGTTCGAGATCCGCTGGTTGATCACCATGAGTCGGTTCTCGGAGACTTCTATCCCAAGGATTCTGCCACCTTGAAGAGAAATACTCGAGGTGATCGACGTGGAGCTCGGCGGGTATGCTTCTATTATAGAAACAGTGCTACTAGTTGAGACAAACAGATGGGTTCCATCTGTTTTGACTATGTCTGGCTCGTCAACCCCTTGAACTTGCACGTTCGTTCCAGTAAAGCCCTCGGATAGCTGAGAGGCAGGAGAGGAAGAAACGATCGACGATGCTCCAAACTCCATGGCCGGTGTAGCGATAGCTCCAAGCTCTACAGGTGGTCCAAAGAAAGACAATCCGCTCCTTGCGCTATATTCCTGAGCGCTTTGCGCGTTTTGATCGACGAAGGCCCGAAGCTCCGAATATCCTTGAAAGGTTTTGAGCGTTTCAGGGCCTGCGCTTGGAGCGTTGCTAGCCTTGAATGGGGCAGTCTCACCTGAATAGAAAGCAAGTGCGGCCCCAAGGCCGATCATCAAGATTACGAGGACTGCGCCTTCTTTGTGCTTGGAAACGAAACTCTTCATGGTCATAACTTGAGGGGAAGGAGGAGGGATTAAAGCCCAAGCAAAAGAACGGCTGTTCTAGTACTCCGAACGCTAGCTGTCTTCATTTGATCCGTCCCTTTTTTTCTCATGGATCAGGAGAATATAATCTCACAAGTAAGCTATTGATTTCGTTCGGATACTTGACGACAAGAGATTTTTGGATTTGTTGTTTCTCTTTTTTGGAAGGAAAGAGGGAAAAAGATCGTCGAGATTGATTTTGATAGAAAGGCGAAACGAATCGATCCGATCAAGTTGTAAGTGTGTTTAGCCCGATAACAACGACCACTGAATATGAAATAAAGTCCTAAACAGGAACTCATGCTTTCTTCAAAGCGGGGGAAAAAGAGTTCCTCGATTTGTCAAAGAAAGAAAGAAAGAAAGTATGCTTCAAATTTTTGCTAATGTTCTTTAGAAGGCCATTTAGAACTAGGTTTGCACACGGGAAAATGGATGCTGAAGCCAAAAGCGATGACTTCAGAAGATGTGAAATTGAAAAAGATGCGTCCAATCAAGGTTGCGTACGTTGAGCTCGTCGGCCCCTATGAAAAATGGGGGAGTGGACTCATGGAGCTCAAGAGATGGCTTGACTCAAAGCAGGCAGTGTGTGCTGGTCTGCCGATAGGGCTCTTTTACGATAACCCTAAAGAAACGCCTGCGGGAGAGCTGAGAAGCGAGGCCTGCATACCAATCGAGGGAAATCTCGAGGAGGAGGAAAAGTTCAAGGTTAAGGAGCTTCCCTCGGGTGAAGTTGCACTAACTAGACACGCCGGACCTCCTGAGGACTACACCAAGACTTACGGCTCCTTCCTCGAAGGTCTCTTGAGGGAGGGTTACACCTTCTATGGGCCTCCAAGAGAAATCTTTGAAGAGGCAAGGGAGAATCTCCAGCCCGGCATGGGGATCGAGATACAGCAGCTAGTGAGGAAGGGAGGAAGGAAACTAGAGGAATAGTTTGTCGATATCCTTGTTGTTCACGCTCCTCTAAGATCGCTACATCGTGAATCTCGCCAACCATATCAAAATGAACATCACTAGTAGAAAGGTCCAAAAGCGCTCTCTCACAGGCTTCGCAGTCAAACTTTGCAAATTGGATTTCGCTCCTTCCCAAGATTGAGATGTCAAATGCGCCGCGTACTATGTCCGAATTCCACTCGTTAAGGAATTTGTTAAAATCGAGCAAGCACAAGCATTTTGGATCGCTTTCCACGCATATCACTTTCTTTGCCCCCTTTTCAAAGTAGAAAGCTGCTGTCTCTCCGCAGCCAGCCCCCACGTCGAGTACTGTTGCACCTCTCAACTTCTGCCTGTCAATCACGTAGAAACTTTCCCATTCTCCGTAGTACTGGAAGCAGAGCATCCGCCAATAATCTGCTGAGACTCGAAGAAGCCACTTATCGTGGTTTCTAACTAGAACAGTGCCGTCTCGGTAAGTGCGAATGATTCCCCAAAATAGATGCGATCTTACGTAGCTTGGCAAAGAAGAAAGCAACAGCTCAGCACTACCAAGCTTCGCAAAAGGAAAGGAAGAAGAGGAAGAAGAAGAAGAAAAGCTTCTTCCGCTGGGGAACAGCATGATCCTCGTTGAGCTGAAAGGAAGCTCTCAAAAAATGAGAGTCCTAGCCTAGCCTAGCTTCCTCTCGACTTGAATCCTTGATACAAGAGTCCCGCTATCGCCACTACGACTATCAGGTAAACTATTCCTGAGAACTGGGACGGTAGAAGGAAGCCTATGACCGGAGCGATAGCGATCAAGATGATTAGGGGGATCCAAGTGTTTTCTGTCTTCAAGTAAATCATCCCCGCAACTAGTCCCACAGTGATCCCTATGAACCAGGGTATTCCAACTACATTCCCAAAGGTGTTCACGATCGCTGGAAACAAGCACCCAGCTTCGAGCTGGGCAAGAGGCGTGGGGGGAAGAGGATTGCATGCACTCGGACCAGGCTTGAAAGGATTTGTGTAGATGGCGCCCGGCCCCTCTGAGATTACAAACGTGTCAGGCGGCGCTCCAAAGGACGACTGTCCTAATGTTTGAGTCCAGAAGAGATAGGAAGAGCCAACTATTGGATAGTTTGAAAGTTCTGAGTAGGAGCCTGATATTGAGATACCATTGTCAGTGATCGACCTGACCGCAGCTACGTTTGTCCAAAGATAGAAAGTATCAGTTCCTGTCCCGTTTGCAACTATGGTCGTTTTGCTTGATTGATTTGCCGATCCAGTGGCACTCACAGAAGTAATTACATCGCTTCCGCTCAGGCTCGCCCAGATTACAAAGTTCCTGTTGCTAAGTGTATTTTGCAAGTAGAAGTCGTACTGGAGCCAAGCAGCCAACCCCCACGGCTGAGTTTCAGAATTCATCTCTATGTGCGGAGAAGATGACTCGCCGGTGTTCACTTGGACGAAGCTCGAATTTACAATGGTTCGCTGCCACACTCTAGACATTGCAATGTTCATCAGTGTGTTGTTGAGCCCTTGAGCAAACTCTGAGACAAGCATAGCTTTGTAAGTAGAGTAGTCGGTGTCGATGTAAGTCGAATTTGCATAGGAGTAAAGCCTGGGTGCTGGAGGGATCCCGGAATATCCAAGACCAAGTATCTTGAATCCAGAGACTGGGGTATCCCCATAGTGAATCGCAGAGAGCGCAAGCTGGTATGCCGATTGATAAGAGGGATTCCCGGTCACCTGGTACGCGGTTTCGAGTGCCTTTCCAGATATTGCAGTCAGATCGAGGAAGTATGGTTGCTGCTGCGGGCTCGCAAGAGCCGCTATATGCTGAGGAGGATTGATATCGAACGTTCCCTTCCAAACAGCGGGATAATTGAGGGGAGCAATGACGTAAGATGGACCATTGGTTGAATCGATCAAGACATAAATTGTTCCTGAACTTGTGCTAACTGACAGCTGGACTTCTAAAGCTGCTCCGGCTGGAAGCGCATAGTTAGTCAATGTGATGTCTGACTCAAATGGCGAAAAGGGAGGAGAGCCAGACCCAGCTGGGAGTGTGATCGGCTGGCTCGCAGAAGATGCAATTGTAGTCGTAACTCCTCTACTTGAAACATAATCAAGAGTAGTCTTGTAGGTAGCCTGTGTCCCGGCTGAGCCAGAGTTCATGTAAAATACTGTCCTGAATGTTCCGCTCAAGTTCTGAGCTTGAGCAAAGGGAGGTGATTGGAAGAAACCAACCGATATGCTGCTTCCAGAAATCACTTGCCCGACTTCCATCGTGGAAGACGAATTGAAAATCTCTCCAAAAGTTTGAACTCCGTTTATCTTTGGAATATTTGGATCATAGTGGAACCAGTACTCCGTGTTCTGCGTATAGCAACAGCTCGTGTACTGCATTGTCAAGAGCCAGTTCGAGGCGTAAGTAAGACCGGTGAGATAGGTCGAATTACCTGTTATCTTGTAGAGGACATTTGAAGCGTTGATAAACCTAGCAAGGGACGCAGTGTAAGTTCCGTTAGTTTCCGCATGGATCATCCTGTAGTAGTAGTTCCATTCTTGGACTGCTACTGGAAAGAACGGAGAACTTGTCCCGCCGCTCACGCTTGAATATATGGCAAGATCGTTTGCAACTTCTCCTGTGTAGTAGTTCAGTCCAAAGTTCTCATTGTTCCAATTCGTGATGTTAGAGCCTCCAAAGAAATTGTTGTACACCTGCATGTTTGTCCAGTCGTGCGACGTTACGAACACGTACTTCATTGAGTAAGAGTAAGTCGAGCCAGGAGCTATGTTTGGAGGGCCGTTGAACTGCATTTGGAGCCAGTGAAGATATGTTCCAGGAGTTGTGAATGTGTTGTTTTCAAAGAGGGTGTTTGTGACTGCTCCGAGAGTGAAGGGTCCCGAACCTGAGGGCAGATTCTGCGAATTCAAAACTACGAAGATTGCATCTGCGCCTATCCAGTCAGGATTTGTGTGCATGTCCACTGCAAACCAGTTGTTGTTCCATCCGCTTGCTGGCAAGTAGTTCTTCGTAAGTGAGTTGTCAGTTTGAGAGGGACGCTCGAATCCAACACCAGGGAAGTAGAGATAGGCGTAGCCCGCTCCTATTGTGTCGAGTCCGTCAAAAGCATTGAGAATTGTAACGTTGACCGGATTGATCCCGCCGTTATGTACTTGTGAAGTAACATTCAAGTATGGAAGATTCGGTTCAAGCTCGTATGTGAGTGAAACGTTTACTCCGTTGAAGACATCCGTTTCCATCATGTACACATTCCCAAAAGAATCGGAACGCAACGAGAAACTAGGAGTAACGAGCCTTTCATTGAAGGATACGTCATCTATGTAGACCGGCTCGGCGCTCGAAGAAGTTGAAAAGCTAATCTTAGACACCTCGCACGACTGGTATGAAATGCTACTTCCCTGCACTGCTGACTCAAGAAACGTGCCAGGTGCAGAAGAAGAGCCTAAAGCGGTTTCCGAGAAGCTCTGACTTCCCGTAGAGCATCCAGCTGCAAAGTAAAGTGTAACCGTGTATGATTGGCTCGAGCTTCCGCCGGCTGTCGCCCACCATGTCAGATTCTGAACGTTTGAGGCAGGCGTGAGAAAGAGAGTAGAGATGGTCTGGTTGAGAACTGCGTTTGCTCCAAGATCAGCAGAGTGAGGGGGAGAGCGATAATAAGTACTGCTGATGCTTACCCCGGCATTGGTACTCCATCCCGAAAAGGGAGCAGTCGGGTTGTCGAAGCCGCCGTTTTGAATGACCTGCGTTACACCTGTATCAAGTGCGATGTTTGCTCCATTGATAGTCGCAACTTGACTTTCGATGTATGCGTTGGCAATAGTTGGATTTTCATTCAAGTAAACTCTAAAGAGCTCAGAAGAATTTCTGAGTCCGAGAGTCGGATTACCTTGGAATATGTAGAGATTGTTCCTGACCTGCATGTTTGTAAGTGATGGGTTCACAATTTGGGGGACGATCTGGACGCAGCGCTTCAGCAAATAGCCGTTTACGTCTTGGTGTTGGATGAATTGCAGCAAGGTGCTGGCATTTGAGTAGAAAGAAGGATAGGCGTATGCGTATGCGCCTATCGCCTTTGCTGCATCGTCGGGCCAAAAGTTGTACTGCACCGAAGGAGCCTCAGAGAGAGCCGTGAGTCCAGCACCGCAGGGAGCTGGTTTCGCAAGGGTGCTCCACATTGAGTTAAGTCCTGTGGTGTAATAGGCGAGGCCGGGATTTGAGCTCGGAAGGGTTGTAATTATCGGCGCCGAAGAGCGAAAAACAAGGAGCGACGAAGAAGAAAGCAAGACGAAAGCGAAGGCTAAAACAAGGCTGATCTTCCGGAAGAGCAACTACATCGCTCGTTCCTTCGTTTGGTTAGCCCTCGATACGATAACGGGAATATTTAACCAATTTCCTCAAGGAGAGGTTTGAATCACAAAGCCCGTTCCGTTGAGAGCGAGATTCCCAATTGGATTAACGCAATTCTCGAACGCTCCTGCTTGATTCATCTGCTCTGCCTCAGCCAAGCTCGAAGGTACGGATGTACAAGCCTTCATTCCTTGAGGGACTATGAGTGTTCCAGGCGGAGCACTGACAGGGGGATCGTCTACTGCCATTGACATCATCCAGTAATCGTGAGGCGTTGTGTAATCCGCTGTAGTCACGTAGATTCCGATTGTGTGGTACCCTGCTGCTAGACTTCCCAGGCTCACTGTGAATTCGTTGAAGGAGCCAGGGTTGTATGGACCGACTGTGATGCAGTTCGCGATCAGGTTAGCATCAAGGTAGATGTTCATGCACCTCTGGTAACCATCGCCTTCATCATCAAGTACGATGTTCGCATACATGTTTCCATTGGGCCACAAACCGTAGATGTCGAAAGTGTGGACTTGTTGTGTCTTCCATGTTCCGTCCATGATCCAGTGGAAGAAAGGCTGGATTCCATCATTCAAACCGCTCCCTCCGCCGTATGGATCCGAAACATACTGGTAGTATGTTTCAAGTGCTGCAAGTGCTACTTGAGTGGTTTCCTGATTCGCAGGGATGTATCCGAGGTACTCTGCAGGCATGTTCAGCCAGCTGTCCAAGATACTTGTTTGCGGATTAGCAGCAGCCACGCAATAGTTGCCAAAGCTAGAACAGGGATTGTAATTTAGGTTCCATCCCACTACTTCTCCGCCGGTGAACTGAGGTCGGAACGCCTCATTTGCCGAATTACTCCCTGTTGCTATATATCCATCCCCGACATAGGTGTGATGAGGCGCAGTTATCTGAGGTGTTCCCCATTCGGCATCGAGAAGCGCATTTATCAAGCCGCCGGCATAAGAATCAAATTGCGAGTATCCATACTTGTACGCGAGCAAAGTCGCAAGCTCAGCAATGATTGCGGTTCTCGGTCCCGAAGCATACGAATTGCCCGGTGTGATGAGGAATCCCCCGCCGTTGCAGGGATTGCCCAAGTAGATGTTTACGCTAGGATACACGACTACATATCCGTCGGTAGAAGAATCCGAAACTATCCAACCATCCTTGGTCAAATCTGTCATCAGTTGTAACGGAGAGATCGTCTGACATGCTCCGCCATTATCCGACCACATAAGCGAATTTGCTGTTGGCCCGAGCCTGATCGAATCTTCAACAGCAATGTTGCCAACCACAAGTGGATCTTGCCCCTCAACTGTATCGACGTAAGTGCCAGGAGAGGCGCACACTTTGCTGTTGTATGGTTCGTACCAACCAATTCCGTTGGAGTCGACTCCTGCAGGCAGGCTCGTATAACAATCTTGGTATATGCTCCCAGAGCCCGTTTGGTATTCGTAATTCTCAGGGTCATACTGCTGGAAAGTGAAGTATGTTGGTGCATAAACGTCCAAACCAGTGTTCCAACCATGCTGGACACCGACTTCCCAATAGTCGCCTTGTAGCGCACCAGTCGAGATTCCATTGTCGCTCAAGCTTGACTGGGATATCCATTTGTAAGCTGATTCGCCGCCGCTTCTTTGAGTGTACCTAAACGACGAGGCTTGGACGAGTCCTCCCACATCATTCACCGCACCGTACTGACCAAAGTTGAAACCAGGCCCCAAGCTGTTTTCATTGTCAAAAGCTGGCGTCTGTATGACTGGATAGATTGTCCAAGACTGTCCGACATTCCCCGGTCCCACGTTGGATGCGACGAGCTGATCCCCGTCGTAGATATTTGCTTGCCCGGTTCCGAACGCCTTGAGGTAAATCGTGACGCTAAATTGGAAGGTCGGCCCAAGACCCTGGTACCCATAGTAAGTGTCAGTTACGTAAATGAGCGGGGAGTTAATGAAAGTGCACCCGCAACCGATCGAATAGCAGTCGAAAGAGAAAGAATATTCCTCGCTGGTCACTCCAACGCTTATAGTTGAACTGTATCCATTTGCGATGGAGTCTTGAACAGACTCCTGATTTGCCGGCTCTCCGTTGCTTCGCCATCCGGGAGCAGCCGAACAACCCGGGGCGTACTGGATGTAAATTGGCATCGTATTTGGATATTCGCTCAAGAAAGCGCAGTTTCCGTTTGTTCCTGTGCAGCCGGGATCGTATCTTTCAAGTCTATTGAGAAAATCCTGGGCTTGGTATATGGCGTTCCCAACATCGACTGCGGTCGGATTCGTATTTTGCGCATTGGCTACAGGAAAGCTTGTGTACCTTCCCATCAGGAGCAATGCGATAAACAGAGTTCCGACCAGAGCTACTGGTTTTTTGTTCATGCTCGTTCGCTAGGGCGCTGATAGAAAAAAGCGTATGCCCGAAAGGGGAACAGAAAAAAAGTGGTGTGGGGCTGGTGTGACACGACGACCAGCCTCCTTTCCTTTCTTTGTTTTATTCGCGTTTCGAGAAGGTGAAGAAGGTTAGGAAGCCTCCGATTATGAGCGAAGCTACTAGTACCACTGGAAGCACGGTTGTCAGGACGAACGCATTCGTAATCTGGCTTGAAATGTTCGATAGCTGAGTCGACTGGGCGGAATTGAGTGTGTTCGCCGGGACGTTGTTTACGACCTGGACGAGAACGATGTAGCCAATCACGATGGCGATCGCGACTGCAATGACTACGATTATGCCCATGACTGCGGCCATGCCGCTTCGCTCACGCGGATGTAGAAGACCGTTCCTCTTCCTACTTCCTTTCACGCTTTCGTTTTCGTGTTCTTCATTCGTGAACATGAAAACTATTCTTCTTTTCTTTGGCAAAAAAAGGAGTGCTACTTGCTTGTTCTTCTTCCTTTCTTCTCTTCTGGATAGAAAGCGCTGAGACCACCAAACTCGTACTCATTGAGCCCCTTCCCAAGCTCGGACAGCGTGCCTAGAACGCGGGAAAAAGTAGAGCCCTTCTTTTCCTTTGCTCTCATTGATTTTTCAGCGTCGAGCTTTGCCCTTCGATGAGCCTCTTGCTTTGCTTTTGCTACAGCCTCACGAAGTAAAGCCCTTTGATACTCTCGATTGAAGACGTCCTGGTAGACTTTGCTTACCTCATCTTCCAACGACAGTCAGCCCACTCTTCTTTCTCTTCTCTATCTAAGCTCCGTCTACAGCAGCTTGTATCCACGCAGGCAAAAACACGTATGCGAAAAGTAGCGCCAGCATCCATGAGAACAAAACAGGCAACAAATAGCCGAGGAACCGATATTTGCTCTTCACTCGTGACATGTAAAGGAAGCCAGCAACTAAGGCAACAGGATAGGCAAGTATGGTGTACCAATTGAAAAGAAGGACTGGGACTTGCCCAAAGAAGAAAAACCTAATAGTGGTTATTTGGAGTACAATGCCAGTTAAGCACCCTATGCCGAACGCACCCCAAAACGAGGGACGAGGATTGGCATTGGTTGGAGCGGCTAGACTTGTCAAGTGGAGCAGAGCTCCCATTCTTGGGATACTGCTCCCTCTATTTAAGTTGGATAGGGAAGACACACACTAGTTAGTCCCAACTCAATGATGCCTTTTTCTTCTATGCCTTACCTGGTGCAACCAACCGCCAATGAACACGGTCCTGTTAGAGTGATGGTGGCTTCATCTAACTTCTTCAACATGCATCCCGCTGGATGCATTCCATTTCCTATATTTCTCTCTGTTTCCGAAATAAAGTGCACCCCTTCTTCTTTCTCTTGCGCCCTCCTTTTGATCATCGAGGAACGCCATCTCACACGACGAAAGGAGCAAGACCCCGAAGATTGTCTTGGCTGTTTTCAAAGATTTAGGGCACCAGCCACTTACCTGCATGCTCCTATTTTGAGCTCTTTGTTTATGTATGTGAGAGAGACAAAGAAGGAAAAAAATTGAGAGGATTTACTTCATCTTCCGATGTCCTTACTCAAACTCGTTTCATTACATGAGTTTGAAAAGGAAATCCCAAGCCCCTATAGATTTTTTCCCAAGGTCGAGGTGATGAAAGATCTCTCGATTCCTTACTGGACCAGCAAGCACAATGTTTTTGTTATTATTCGATCAATCTCTCATTTGCAACCATCTCATGATCTTTGCATCCGTTCGTTACAGAATCATTAAGGCAAATTCTCAAATCGAGGGAATTTGTTAACTCTTCCATGTACCTGGGAAGAAAATGAAAGAGCAAAGAAAGACATCAAGAAGACGAAGCATCCAAATTCCCTTCACGCAAGTCACAAGTAAACAGCGAGCAGGAGAAAATGAGTAATTCAGGAACGAGCATTCCCAGTCTCCTAATTTACCTGCCAATTGAAAAGCAAGTTCATCTAGCCATTCTGCGACATTTCATAGATTCGGGGAAAGCACCAACTACTGAGGAAGTAAGAAAAATCTTTTCCAATGCAATTAAAGCTAAAGAAATCACTCAAATACTGACTGAGCTTGAGAAGGGGTGCGCCATCAACCTTGTCAAGTCCCGTTCTCAAAAAGAAGTGCTGATATCCGCGTATCCTTTCTCGGCGCTCCCGACTGAATTTATTGTTAGAGTTCCGAGCTACAAACACTCCTTCTACGCCATG